>CACXEN010000072.1 GCA_902766675.1 uncultured Erysipelotrichaceae bacterium | reverse complement strand
TCATCTAGCGCTGCTAGATAAATATCTACGTCTGGATGTTCTTCTTGAATCTTCTTAACACCTTCTGGTGCTCCTACCAAACAAACTAGTTTAATATCATTTGCGCCTCTTTGTTTGATTAGCTTAATTGCATCAGCTGCACTACCACCAGTCGCAAGCATTGGATCTACAACCATAGTAACTGCTTCATCTAATATCTTTGGGAATTTTGCGAAGTATTCTACTGGCTCCAATGTTTCTTCATCACGGTATAATCCAATGAAGCCAACTTTGGCTGTTGGTACTAAATTACGAATACCATCCAATAGTCCAATACCAGCTCTTAAAATTGGAACGATTACTACTTCTTTACTGATTTCTTGTCCAATTGTCTTAGCGATTGGAGTTTCTACTTCGATATCTCTTGTTGGTAAATCTCTGCATACCTCATACGCCATTAATTCCGCAATCTCATCTAAGAATGTACGGAAATCTTTCGTACCTGTGTCCTTATCTCTCATAAGGCTTAGTTTGTGTTTAATTAGTGGATGATCAATTACTGTTAACATAGGTTCCTCCTCTTTTTCTAATTTTTCGAAAAAAGTATTCTGAATAAATCAGAATACTTTTCTAACTTATTGGTTCTTCGTTACATCACGTCTGTCATTGATTTCCAATAATTTGTCTGTTAATTGGTTTTCAATACGACGTAATTCTAACTCTGCAGCCTCACGCTTTTCACGTCCTTCTTTTTGGATTTGTAAAACCTCATCCAATGTTGAAATGAGTTCTTCGTTTGTGTGTTGTAATGTCTCAATATCCACAATGCCTCTTTCACTTTCTCTAGCTGTTTCCACAGTAGCTTGGTGTAGAGTCTCCGCATTCTTAGCGAGAAGTTCATTTGTCATATTTGTAACTTCACGTTGTGCTTCCATTGCTTCTTTAGAATGTGCAATACCTAAAGACAATACAATTTGGTTCTTCCAAAGTGGAATTGTATTCACAAGTGTACTTTGGATTTTTTCAGTCATCATTGTGTCATTGTTTTGTACAAGACGGATTTGTGGACCCATTTGAATAGACACTTGTCTTGTGAGTTCCAAATCATAAAGTTTCTTTTCAAAACGAACACATGCTTGTTCTAAATCATTTGCTGCTTGTGCATCTTCTGGTAAACCAGATTTCTTTGCTTTATCAATCAAAGCTGGTAGTTCATTTTCACGAACATTCTTTAACTTTTTACGTCCAGCTAAGATATACATAGACAATTCTTTTGTATTTTGTCCATTTCTCTCATAGAGTTCATCTAATAAAGCGATATCCTTCAATAATGTAATTTGATGATCTTCTAATACAGAAGAAATCTTATCTACATTCGCTTCTGCTTTGTCATAACGAGCTTTAAATGTTTCAACTTTGCCTTTTCCTTTATCGAATAAGCCAGCTAAGAAGCCTTTCTTTTCATCATCATTATTCGTCTTTAATTCAACGACTAAATTACTAAGAAGATCTCCAATTTCTCCTAAATCCTTTGTACGTACATTTTGTAATGCTGTATTGGAGAAATCTGTAACTTTCTTTTGGGCTGCGGAGCCATATTGTAGGATGGTGTTAGATTCTGTGATATCAATTTTTTCAGAGAAATCATTCACAGTTTTTCTTTCGGACTCACTCAAAATACTTTCATCTAATGGATCGATTAAATCTTTTCCTTCGATTTCTGCTTTTTTGTCTTCAAGAGCAGCTAATTGTTTTGCGTTTTCTTGCTCTAGTTCATCCGGTGTAAGCATTAATTTAATTTCATCTTCTGTAACTGTTTGTGTTTGTGCTTGCGCTTGTGTTACATCATTATTATTGTTTTCGCTCATTTTTCTGTCCCTTCTATTCTTATATTTTTACTATATTAAAGTATATCATGTAATTTATAATTCTTCTTTTTGTTTCTTCCATTTTATATTCCAAAGCCAAACTAATACTTTTAAGCCCACAAATCCAATTATGATTTTTTTTGCGATATCAAGATATCTTGTTAGAGTTGATGAATTTGTATTCTTAAAGAAGGCAATTGGATCAAAGTTAGTATTCATATTCTTTGTTTTACGTGCTTGATTATAGCTATTATCAATTTGGTAGCCTTTTTTTGTTTTTTCATAGCGTGCCAAATATTTCGCAATCGCTGACCACTCTTTCACAAGAGTACCATCATCATTATGTAAATATAAGTCTTCTACTACAACATCTTCTTCCATATCCACGCCATAATATGTCAAAGACAAATTCTTGCGTGAACGTTTGATTAATCTAGGTAATAATTCATATACCTTTTCATTCATGATTACAGGGTATACTTCATCATCACGAATAGGAATATAGTAATCTCTTGTTGATTCAACATATACTTCTTCTACTTTATTCCAATCCATTCTATTCTCGTCATAGTCATAGCGCATACTTCCGAAATAGAGTTGATCATCTGTAATATCTCTTAAATATGAACAATCTAACTCACATAGATTTCTTAAATCTTTTCCATAAATATATGTACGAATTAATGTATTACCCACTAAACCATCACTACCTACACCTTGATTTACAAGTGAGAAAATATCATTTACCGATACAGATCCTTTTTTTAGAGATCCTGTAATCATTCCCCTGGTTGTGATTGATACAACATTTGGATTATCTCCTTCTCGCTTTGTATAGGAGCGCACAAAAGCATCTGTCACAAGATCGGCAGTGCTATTATTTACTAAGCCTTTATCTAAATCACGGAAATCATCCGTATTATATCCAATGCTTGCATAGGAAAGCGCATAGCTTAATCCATATCTTTTTAATATTGTGCCTGTGACTTCTTTACGATAATCACGGACTTTTTTATCCATCGCACTAATAAACGCAAAATTATTTTCATTCAAAGCATGTTTCTTCACACTTTTTACTTTTCCTTGTGAATCAAGAGTTACTTCTCCGACTTCTCTCGCATTACCTTGCGCAAATACTAGTGCTGTATTTCCAACTTGAACTTTATTTACTGCATCATACTTCTTATCTTTTTCGCAAGTCACAATGACATCAATATCTGGATTATTTAATGCAATTTCTTCTGCTTTACTAACATCACCAGACCACAAACAAACAATGACTGTTGCGCCATTTGCTTTTACTTCTTCCACCATTTGTGGAGCTACTTCAAATGGATCTTTGATGCCTGTCTTATCATTATTTGCGATTGGTTCACGATCAATTAATCCAAATACACCAACACTCGCATTTCCTTTTTCTATTATTTTATAAGAAGCTGCTTCTTTCTTTTCTAGTGCAGTTTTTAAACTACTTGCAGATCCATCTACGTTTGAGCTAACGATTGTAGGTGATGCCGGTGCTGCGTTAATCATCGTAGCCAATGATTTTGTGCCATAAATATATTCACCAGGTCCAAGATTAATTGCGTCATATCCAATTGTGGATAAAAAATCTAAGCTAGGTGCACTCGTTGTAAAAATAGAATTAAATATTGAGCCAGTAGAGAAGTTTCCTGCATCTACTACAACTGTATTATCATCACGTAATGTTTGAATCGCATTCGTTAATAAACTATATCCACCAACATAAATATTTTCATCATCAGAAATATACTCTTTTCTATAATCCAATTGATTATTTAAATTGGCAGTAAAGAGGATTTTAATATCGCTATTTTCGGTTGCGTCTTCAGCCAGAATTGGCGTAAAGTTTGTGAATATAGATATCATGCATACGCATGTAATGAATAATTGAATATACTTCTTCATCGTTCTCTCCGCATATGATTATACACTAGTTATGCCTATTTTTTATGGTAAATCATAGTAAGAAGCAGCTAGATCTCCTCTTGAGCTAACAGCAGCTCCCTCAAACTGTCTACAAAATATATCAGCGGCCATAGCAGCCCCTTCTTTTGAGTCTTCAATTGCCATCAATTGTGATTTACAAGATGTATATCCAGTGTTTAGTTCATAATTCATGTATTCCAATTGTCCTACTACACTATTTGGATCTAAGCCATTACTTTCGCACCAAGAAAAGAGATTACTTCTTCTACCTCCACCCCATTGGCAAAGGCCATAGTAATAATCACCAACCGTTGGAATAAAATTACTTTCGAGATAGATATTCGCAATAATGCCGCAACTCATGGCTTTTGAATATCCTAATGTACCTGTTAAATAATTATATATTTCATCATAGTTACCTGCTGTATTTGCGGCAACTTGTTGAATCTGTACTTTCTTTTCTTCCACAATGACTTTGAATTCTTTCTTTGCGGATAAACCATTTTTATCTTTTGCTTTTACGGTTAATGTATATTCTCCAGGTGTTGTATTATCAAAATCACCTTCTACTGTATATGCTTTTTCATCTAGTTTCCCATCCACAACATCTTCCACTTTATCGATGTTATCGCTTGGTTCATATTCTTCGCCTTCTTCAATTGTGATTTCATCTTCTTTTAATGAAATTGTTGGTGCTTGTGTATCAACCACTTTTACAGTTTTAAAATATGTACGTGTAATATCCTGTGCGTATTTTTCTTCTTCTTTTGATAATGCATACATCACTGTATATTCACCAACTGCCTTTGAATCTACTTCGCCATTTCTTACCAAATGACCAGAGTAGTCTTTCACTAAATCGCCCAAAGAAAATGCACTACCATATTCAATTTCTTCTATATCATGGAAGTCTATTGTTAAAGAATCATATGTGTCTTTATATAGTTGTCTAGCTTCTAATATCCTTTGTTTTTGTTGGTGTTTGTATGTTAAAAAACCACCAACCCCAATGGACGTGGCTAATACAACAATTCCTATTTTTGAGAATTTACTTAGTTTTTTCATGCTTTGAAAGAGTAACATATTCCCTTATGAAAGAAAAGAAGTAGAATCTCTTCTACTTCTGTGTCAATTTCATCAAATCTTCTAATGTCGTTGTATCTTTTTCTTTTGGTGGTTTTACTTTTACAGTAAAGTCAAAATCTTCTAATTTTAACAATGACATTTCTGGATTCTCTTCTTTCACAATTCTTTCGGATTGTGCTAGAATCGCATCTTCTACTACATTTCTTGCTAATCTACCATTACCAGCTTCCATCGCATTGATAGATTGTACTTCCGCAAAGAATTCTTCCATTTTTGGATAGATACTTTCTTCAATTTCGTATCCTTTACCCTTTGCCTGCAAGCATGCAATTTTTCTTAATTCTTCGGCTGTATAATCAGGGAAATCAATTAGATTTGGGAAACGGGATTTCAAACCAGAATTTGATTCTAAGAATCCAGCCATCTCTTTTTTATACCCTGCTAGTATCACAATGAGATCTTCACGATTATCTTCCATTGCCTTAACCAATGTATCAATCGCTTCCAATCCAAATGAGTCATCTTTTCCTCTATATAGTGAATATGCTTCATCGATAAATAGCACACCACCGATTGCGGATTTGATAACCGACATTGTTAATGGGGCAGTTTGTCCAACATATTGGGCAACCAAATCTGCACGTGTTACTTCTACTAGTTGTCCTTGTGATAAAGCACCAATTGCTTTCATATAACGAGATATCAATCTTGCAATTGTTGTTTTACCTGTACCAGGGTTTCCAGTAAATATCATATGCTTGGAAACTTCTGCAGTTTTCATACCTTGTTCACGACGTTTTTGTTGCATTGCGATATGAGATTGTAAAGAACGAATATAATTCTTTACCATATCTAAACCAACAATTCCATCTAGTTCGGCATTGACTTCCGCAATTTCTTCATCACTATTCTTTGAACGAGATAATACAAATTCTTTTTCATTGAATACAACTGTAGGAACATCATCTTTTATGATTACTTTCGCTTCTACATCTTTTAAATTATCTTCCAATACGGCATGACTCAAAGATACATAGAAGTCATAGAATATTTGTGATATTGAATCTGCACCTTGTGTTTTATCAAAGTGGTCTTTTACCCACTTTTGTATATCTTCACCAATTTTTATATCAACTTTTAAATGTTCTTTTGTTTTACTTTCTAAATTTCTTGCTTGTGTTTCAATAATTGATACAACACTTTCATCATCTAATGGTTTCAAAGTTACAGTATCTAATACGTGATACATAAAGTCTGCACCAAATGCGTCTTGCACTTTTGAAGCACTAGAAGAAGTAATAAATATGAGATATTTACCTTCTGCTGATAAAGAATCTACCGAATCTTTCACAAGACCAGTTTGATTTTCCACAAGCACACCTTTTGTGAGTACATATCTCTTATTTAATACAACACTACCAGTTGTTGCTAAAGAGTCTATCATTCTTAAGAATGATGGGAATCCATTTTCAAAATGTTCAAAACAAATAACAGAACCTTCTCCTTGTAATGCTTCATATAAATCTTGTAAGAAGATTTGTTCTTGCGCACCACTTGTATAGCGACTCATATCAATGGTGTATACAACATCACTCGCAAATACACCCTTTTCTTTTAAAGAATGTGCCATTTGGGTAACAGCTTCATGACGACCAGAACCTGTTGGACCACTTACTAAAATGACATTTTTCGCTTTACCTGATTCTTCTCCCATCACATATGGTCTTCTAAACGCAATAATCATTTGTTTCATTGCATCTTTTTGACCCATAATCTTTGAGGAAATCACATTGTAAATATCATCGAATATTTTCTCTGTATCAATGATTTTCTTTTCTGGTTTTTCTTCTTCCAAGTCTAGGTCAAAGTCTTTACCATAGTCTTTTCGAATATCTCTTTCCAAACGATCCACATCCATCAAACTAGGATCAATGCTATCGCTTTTCTTCATTTCTTCACTTAAAGTTTCTAATTCTTTTTGCTGTTTCAAAAGAATGCGATTTAGCTCATCCATTGCTAATTCAGCATCCTTTAGTGTTTCATTCGTCGTATTTGTTTCTTTGAGATTCTTTTCTCTTTCATCAATGACTAATTCAATCTCTTCAGAAGCGTCTTTTTGCTCGTATGTACGATTCTTACCGAGCACTTCATTCCAAAGACGCTCTTTCTCTTCTCTTCTACGATCATCAGACATTATTCTTGTCCTCCGCTTTTATGTTCCATACGACCATCATTTGTTAAACCATCTTTCTGCAATACAGCTTCTAATGTAGAAATATCTGCAGATAGATTAATAAAGTCTTGGTCAGTCAAACTTGAAATGATAGTTTTCATCGCATCATTAATTAAAGTGATAGTACGACTTAATTTATCTTTTGTTTCTAAATAAGATGGATCAGTTTGTGCTGCTTGTAAATTATCATATTGTTTTAAAATACGTACCAAGATTGGTAAGTAGTAATCATATAAACGATTTAATTT
>CACXEN010000071.1 GCA_902766675.1 uncultured Erysipelotrichaceae bacterium | reverse complement strand
CTCATTCTCATTTTCATCAAGTTTAAATTGATCCAGTTTTGATAAAGCCTCAAAGTAGTCTACATCGCCAATCACGCCATCTTTCGTTGTACTTACTAACATAAGTCTATAATCAGAGATTACATTACCATCGACTGCATAATTCGGTGCCTTTGGCAAAATCGTTTCAGTGCCTTCCGTCACTGCAAATGCGCCAAAAGGACTTCCGTCATCTTTAGCATAGAATTGGGGATTAGCTTTATAAGCGTTATCCCAAACACTAGTTTCATTTTTCTTAAACTTATCAAATAATCCCATAATATTTTCCTCACACATTTTTGATTGCACTTTCTCTGTTTAAATCAATTACTTTATATTGAATATTCTTCTTATGAAACATATCAAACAATGTGTCAGCATCGTTTTGTAATTTGAAATCCAATTCCTCAGGATATAATGGAATAATTTCATAGAAGTTTATTATTTTGCCATTTGGCATAATCAGTCTATTATCTCCGGCATAATTCAAAACGATACTATTAAATCTTGTATTAGATGCATATTGAGAACCTTCAGCATCGCTTTGACTTGTATGACCATAAGAGAGCCAGGTGTCATTCCAAATTGGTAAACGTGCAGTATCTTTTAGTAATCTAATAGGCCAATAATCTTCGTCTTTATTACTTTTAATATCCCAATCCTTTGGTAAATAAATTACATATTCTGCATATTCTAAATGATATTTTTCGTATTCTTGAGGAATCTTCATGCGATAAGCGCCTGCCCCCATAGTCACTAGCTTATAGTATGGCTGCTCTTCACTAGGATCTACAAGACATACATCAAGATGTATATCTGGAGATGCAATTTCATGAAATACGCTTTCATACTTACCAAATGTATCACTGATAAATTCATCAATTATTTCGATTTCATTATCATCATATAGATACTGTAATATAGTTGTTTCTTTATTATCTTTTTTATTTTTCTTAAACTTATCAAATAATCCCATATTTACTCTTTTCTATTAAACAATAGATTCACGATGATAATCTGTAATATCTGAACCTAGTTTTTCATATATCTCCATGACAGAGCCAACTGTTGAAAGTGTTTTTAGTTCAGCATCTGTCATTCCAATAAGCTCTACAAATTCTACTTTTCCATTTGGTGTATCGATTGTTTCTACTGTAGGATCTTTTATTGTAATAAAGCCAGTTAGATTAGACTTTTGCTTTGCATCAATTCCTGTTGTTTGACCAGTATAAAGAAATTCAAATGGTTGGAAAATCTCTTTTTTAGTAAATGTTAATCTCGCAACCATCTGTAGGATTCCGCAGATATTTCTAATCTCTGCCTCTTCATCTTCGTAGTCATCTTTTTTTAACTTCAATGTCAATTCATAGCCATAACCACTAATTTCTTTAACATCACTTTCTTTTTCATAAATTTCTGTTTGACCAAACGAAACAAAGTGCCAGTAATTCCCTCCATCATATACACTAATTCCATCTAGTGGATCATTACCACCAAGCATCCACGGTAAAATCGTTCCATAGTGTTTTGGATTTGTCTGGCCAGGATAAACCCTTAGGAATTCTTGTTCAATTGCCTTCCAACCAATCGCTTCAACTTCTTTTTCTTCAGGTTTGCTAGACACCTCTTCTTGAGCAATTTCTTTTTTCTTAAACATATCAAATAGGCCCATAATTATTCTCCCTCATAAATTGTGATTTATTTGGCTTCTGTTAAAGGATCATAATGTTCGGATTCAGTAAGTTCAGCTATTTTTTCTTCAGATAATCCTTCCAAGAAAACACGTGTCATGTCATGTTGGGGGCAATTCGCAATATTTACTTTATCAACGAATTCATCAAAATCCATTCTACCAACTGCACTTTTCTTTTCTAAAGAAACAAGCGTTACAACAAAGAATTTACATTTTAATTGTTCTCCGGTGTTAGGGTCTTTAAACATCATCGGATCTCTTGCTCTCTTAGGGAAAAGTGTATCGGTTTCTGCTGTTATTACATAATTGCCAAAAAACTCTGTATCGTTCAATGAGTAAATGATTGGAACTGCATAATATGCGTCTGGATATTGTAGATTATGCAAGTAGTTAGCATAGCCGTCTTCATCTTCATTCTCTCCATATGATTTAATAAGTTTTTTATCAATATCTATTGGATACATAGCACCAAAAATGGTAATAATGTTGCTTTCGGATTTATCGGGAACAATGTCTTGGTTAGACATATAGTCTAGATTGAATTCTTTAGATGACTGATAAAGCGCATCTAAATCATCAATTGTGCAAGTAGAAGCGTCATGATCAAATTGTTTTACCTTCCACACGTTTAAGATGTTTCGAATTACTTCATAAAACATTTCAATGTCATACTTTGTAGATAGAAAGTTTACTCTAAGTTCTATTTCATCCTTAAGATTGTTGGACCACTTGAATTCCATACCTCTTCCAATATGGTTTGGATCATAGAGTACATTATATCCTTCTGCAAGTTCTCCGGTGTTTCTCCAATAGTCATCCAATGAACCATACTTGTACTTTCCCAGGGTTATGTCCTCAATTTTTAAAGCCTTTTTGATTATTTGTCTGTTCTTTATTCTTACATCAACACCCATGCATCCTCCTCATGAACTTCGATTTATTACTTTCTTTCATAAATGAATGATATTAATTACCAGTGTCCATCATAGTTATCTTCTTTTTAACAATATAGCATAATTATCTCTTTTCATTTCATAAAATACTGCTTATTGATACCTTAGCCCATTTACAAAAATAGAGAAGATTTCATCTTCTCATTTTAAACTCTTAAACTGTGACACTTTTACAATATAGATATTACTAAAGGAGTAATTAAATCGCTAAAAAAGATTTACCAATAGATAAAAATATATATGAAACAGATTGTCCTATCCTATTTGCGATGGATATAATCGGACAAATCTATTATACGGTTTTACCCACACAGAAGTTCACATTACCTATCTTCTTTTTTTAACTATTTTCAATTCGGTATCTTTGGCATTTAAAGTTTCTTTTGTTTAACAATATCTTTGTCATTGTAGTAAAGTGTCGTTCCTTCTTTTGCTTCGCCGATAAACCAAACGTTACCACCGATGACACAATTGTCGCCTATTTTTGTTTCTCCTCCTAAAATAGTCGCATTTGCATAAATTACCACATTATTACCAATATCCGGATGTCTTTTTCCTTCTTTTAAAGGATTGCCATTCTCATCCAATTCAAAACTTTTTGCGCCAATTGTTACACCTTGGTACAATTTCACATTTTCACCAATGACTGCTGTTTCCCCTATTACAATTCCTGTTCCATGGTCTATGCAAAAATATTTGCCAATTGTTGCACCAGGATTAATATCAATCCCTGTTTTTTCATGCGCATATTCCGTCATTATTCTAGCAATATAAGGAATCTTTAAATCATAAAACTCATGCGCAATGCGATATATCATAATTGCATAAAATCCCGGATAACATAAAACAATTTCTGCTTTGGATTTAGCAGCTGGATCACCATTATAAATTGCGGTAATATCCGTTAATAAATATTCTTTTATTTTTGGCAGTTGATTTAGAATCTTATTTGTATATTCAAAAGAATCAACTTCTTTATTATCATACGCAAAAGCCAATTTAATAATCTCATTCAAATCATCAACCAATAATTCTGATATCTTATTTTCATCATAATTCGCAAATTCATAAAAATTAGGAAATAGAATTCCTTGGATTTCTTTTATCACTCTTACAATATGATTTCTTTTAGGAACCTTTTTATTTCCTAATTCATCTAATTTGATATCTTGTAAACTATCTAGCCAATTTCCCATAATCTATCATTCCTCAAACATTTCACTTGATAAATAACGATCTCCAGAATCTGGGAATATAACCACAATCGTTTTATCTTTATTCTCTTCTTCTTTACTTAATTGGATACTTGCCCATAAAGCTGCCCCAGAAGATATACCAACTAATATGCCTTCTGTTTTAGAAATATAATTTCCCATCTTTAAAGCATCTTCATCTTTGACGCGAATAACTCTGTCATAAATATTTGTGTCTAATACTTCTGGAATAAAACCAGCTCCGATTCCTTGTATTTTATGTGCTGATGGACAACCACCAGATAGTACTGGTGAATTATCTGGTTCCACTGCCACAATTTGAATATTAGGATTCTTCTCTTTTAAATATTTGCCAATTCCCGTAATTGTTCCACCTGTACCTACAGCACTTACTAAAATATCTACTTTTCCATCCGTGTCCTCATATATTTCTTTTCCTGTTGTATGATAGTGAATCTTAGGATTTGCGAAATTTGTAAATTGTGATGGAATAAATGAATTGTTTATTTCTTCATTTAACTCTTTCGCTTTATCTATCGCACCTTGCATTCCTTTAGAACCTTCAGTCAATACAATTTCAGCTCCATAGGCTTTGATTAGTTTTCTTCTTTCTAGTGACATTGTTTCTGGCATAACCAATATCACTCTATAACCTCTATTAACACCAATACATGCTAAACCAATTCCTGTATTACCACTAGTAGGTTCAATAATCGTTGATCCCTTTATCAATAATCCTTCTTTTTCTGCCTCATTAATCATAGATAAAGCAGTACGATCTTTGATTGAACCAGTAAGATTATATCCTTCTAGTTTTGCGAATAATTTCGTATTTAAATTTAAATTTTCAACGATTTTATTTAATTGTAATAATGGTGTGTTACCAATTAATTCTTCAATAGATTGATATACTTTTGTCATAGTCCACCTCTGTGTTTCATTATATATCATATCTTTTCATAATATTGTTTTGATAATTATCTAAAGAATAGCAGTTCCCTAGTGAACTGCTATTAAGAATTTATTATTGTGTAGGTTTATGCCCTGATCTAAATGATAGGAATGAAAAAAGCTGTGCGTATTATCTAGCAACAGCTCTAAATTGTTATATGTATCGATATCACTACTCACAACTAAGTTTTATTGTGACATCCCCATTTGCGAATAATTCTTCTATTTCTTGATTAGAAGCTTGTATCTTACCAAGCCTTGTATAAGCCCATGAATTCGAACCATAAAACATGACTATTTGATTTCCAGAATATAAGACAATATCTCCAGAAGTTGTTGTAGTTTCTGCATCATTTCTTGGCAATTCAAAACCTAAAGCACCTACTTGTTCAAATCCACCATACATTGACATTTCAACTTCAATATCACCTTCTTGTAATTTATCTTTTAAAGCATTTATGCTTTCATTATCTTCCCAAATGACATCTACTTGTTCATCGCCTACATATAGCATTATTTCTTTTGTATTTGTATTATCTAAATCAACTCTTCCACTTTCTTCCATCATATCCTCCGATTCTGGTACATTATTTTCTTCACTTTGTGTATGACATGCACTCAAAAACATAACTAAAATACATATTAGATATAAACTGATTCTTTTTAAAAATTTATTTTGATTCCTTTTCAATTTCTTTCTACCTTTATCACTAAAATATGATACTCATTCTATCATCATCTTTTTTTAATCTTTTTATATAACGTATACGCAGCTTGATTAATAGGTAACACAAATTCACCTACAATCTTTTCTGCTACACCATTAAAGCCTTTTTTATATTCAAAAACACCATCATTACCTTCGGATGAAAAATCACCTTTAATACCATAGAAATTATAATGATCAATATGATGCTCTATTGCATATTTTAAAGTTTCATATTGTATCGCATATGGTCCATCATATTTTCTTAGGCGTTTATCTTCCATTGAACCTGAATACATATATGACATTTCATATGGATAATCGATAAACATACCAGTTGATAAAGGTATTTCTTCACCATATTCTTTTGATAATTCATTCATTTCCGCAATGATTTTATCTTTCGCAGTTAACTCTATTTCTAATTCTTTCTTTTGATTCAAGAAACGTTTACTATTTCCACGCTTATTGATTTCTTCTTCTACTGCGACTAATTTTTCTTCAATCATTTTTTTATCATTGATTGCGCCATCTAGTGTCTCTTTGGAATTTAAATAAGATAAATATACGCGAATATGTTCACCATAAAAATCAAGCATATTGAGATAATGGCTATCATCTCTGAGTAATTCTTCAAAGCCTCTACGATCTGCTGTATTCTTTAATATTTCAAAGAAGATATCCATCTCATCTTTATTTAAAGTGCGTATCTTCAATTTTTGCTTCAATGTTTTATTAATTGTATATCTTGTTCTCGAAGATACATGATCTAATAATTCTTTTTCATTCATGCCATTTAAATATAATGAATATTCCCATTGCACTTCACTATTGGCATTATATTCTTCTTGAAAGCCACTATGAATAAAACCTACTTTCATCATATTCTCAATGATGTAATTCATATTTTCATTGGATACTAATTCACCTTCATTATTTCTTGTCTCATAGATAATATGGGGATTGCACATCAAATATAAAGCTTTCTTTTCTTTTAGATATTTCTTCAATTCACTTGTGAAAAAAGATAATAATTCTAGATTTGCATAATCTAAAAGAAGCCCTCTTTGCGCATTAAAATATTTGAATACTTTCATAACTGGTATAGACGCAAGTATCGTAGCCGCAACTACTTTACCACCTTCTTTTACGCCTACATATTCTACATCCCAACCTTCAAACTCTCTAAGCTTTCCAGCCTCAACAGAGTTCAAAAAATTCGCATATTCATGTTGGCTTTGAAAAGCTTCATATTCCTCTTCTTTTAATATTTCAAAAGTATACATTCTAATCCCTTTCATTTTAAAACATCATATATTATTATCTTTTCCAAGATGTTACTAGTATACCATAGAAAAAAGAAGCCACTAATAAAGCATCGTTAGATTAATAGCTATTAAGAATAAAAGATTGTATTAACAAATATTAAGCTAATGATAGCCAATAGTATCGTTACTGCAAATCCAATTAATACAGTTTTTTTCTTAGGAATACTGTTGTCCTTTTTGTCCCGCTTTTATTTTACATCACGAATAAAAAACTCTCATTTGAGAGTTTCAAAGATATTTATACAAATATGATTTGAATTAATATCATATAGACAATTGTGCCAATCAAAATACTCATAATAGAATTTCTTTTCCAAACTTGGGCTACGATGACACATGCTGCAGCAATTATTTCTGAAAGTGCATATGGATATGCAAGTATCGTCATATCTTTTAAACAAAATATAACAAGCATCGCAATAATCGCTGGTGGTAATACTTTTCCTAAATAAGAAATATATGCTGGTGGTTCTTTTTTTAATATAAGAAAAGGTAAGAATCTTAGAAAAATTGTCACAAGTGACATCGTTAGAATAAGGATAGCTGAATTCATATCGTATCCTCCATTCTATTTCTAATCAGTGTTAATGCAAGTGTAATGAATAACATTGCAGGAATTAAAAAGTTTTCTCTTCCAAATATAAGCAAAGATAAAATCGTACAAACTAGTCCAATGATAGCTGGCATGTGATTTTTGGTAGTCAACCATTGTTCAACAAATGAAGCAATAAATAATGCTGTCATAGAAAATTCAATTCCAGTAGTTGGAAATGGTAAAACAGAACCTAGAATATTTCCTAGTATACTTCCTATAATCCAATAACTATGATTAAAAAGAGAAACTAGAAATCGATATTGAGACGCATCTATATCATCTGGTGTTTTTCCATCACTTAGTAAAGAATATGTTTCATCTGTTAATGCAAATATCATATATGGTTTATATGCACCTGCATCTTTATATGTATCAATCATTGAGATGCTATAAAAAAGATGTCTCGTATTTACCATAATTGTTGTGATGGCAGTAGTAAGAATAGAAGCACTTGCTGTTAGTAATGTAACTCCTACATATTGCATAGAACCAGCATAAATAAAAACACTCATCGCAATTGTCCAAAAGACACCATATCCTGCATTACGCATAAGGATACCAAAACCAATCCCAATTGTAAGATATCCTGCTAAAACTGGAATTGATTTCAAAAATGCTTGTTGGAGTGTTTTTATATTCATATCTTTTCTACTTTGTATAAAATTCAATTAATCGATCTTTATAATTTGGTGCTAAATCATATACCGCATGTCCATAACCTTCATAGAAATATATTTCAATATTTTCTTTTATTCCACTAACAATATCCTTAGAACCCTCTTGTCCAAATATACGATCTGTTTTATCCCCTATCACAAGCATTGGACATTGAATTCTTTTTACATCATCTAAAGCTTGATAATTCTTCATACTTTTCGCTAATGTGATAAATCTTACAACATCTTCATCACGAATTGCATTTGCCATATCCATAAAAGCTTGTTTATTATTCTCAAATATTTCTTTTGGATAAACATTTTCCCCAAATGATAAACAAAGATCCAAATAGTTCTTTTCTTTGGCTAACTTTATCCATTGCGCAAATATTTGAAATTGCTCATCCGTTACATTTGCGGAAGTAGAACCTACAACAACTCGCTCTACTAATTCTTGATAATTTGCGGCAAGCTCTATTGCAATCATTCCCCCAAATGATGTTCCAAATAAATAAACAGGTTTTAAATTTAATATTTCTATTGCCTTAGCGACATCATCCGCAATTTCTTTGATTGTATAATCAACAGGCAAATTCTTTCTTCTTTCAAAAACATAAATAGTGAATGCATCTTTCATACATGCATATGCTTCTTCAACAGCATCCGCTAATAGCATGACATTTTGCAAACTTAATCCAGGCAAAATCACAAGTGTCTTTTCCCCTTGCCCAAATTTGAAATATTCCATTTCCATGCGATCAGTTTTCACTAATTCTATTTTTGTTTGTGTCATATTTTATCCTTTAATTATTTTTGTTTATTGTAATTCAACCTTATGGCTTGGAATGCCATTTTTTGAATAAATCGAGGTACTTTGAAATATCTATGGTTCTTATCTAAAGCATCGATTTCTTGCATTTCCTCATCTGTTAATGTGAAATCAAAAATATCAAAGTTTTCATCAATATGCACTGGGTTTTTAGAACCAGGTATTACGATATTTCCATATTGGATATGCCACTTCAATATCACTTGCACAACCGTTTTATGATATTTATCCGCAAGTTTTACAAAGAGAGGATCTTCTAATAAGTTTTTATCTGCACTACCAAGTGGATACCAAGATTCTAATAATATTCCATCTTTTTCCACTTGTTGTTTTAATTTCTTTTGTTGGTAATATGGATGACATTCTACTTGAATAAGAACTGGTTTGATCGTTGCGATATCTAAAATATCTTGTAATTCTTTTCCTTCAAAGTTTGATAAACCAATCGCTTTGATTTTTCCAGCTTCACAAGCCACTTCCAATGCTTTATATGCATCTTTATATTTCCCAACTGATTGATGCAATAACATCAAATCTACATATGGTGTATCTAATCTTTCCAATGTATCATCTATTGCTTTTAAAGCTTTTTGGTATCCGAAATCACAAGGCCAAATCTTACTTGTTAAATAAATGTCTTCTCTTTTCACATTTGATTTCTTTATTCCTCTACCAACAGCTCTTTCATTCATATAAAAATTAGCAGTATCAATTAATCGATACCCATGATTTAATGCGTGCTCTACTGCAACTTCGCAGTCTTCTGGTGTTAAACGATATGTTCCAAGACCAATGGATGGGATTTGTGTACCATTATTTAAAGTAAATTGCATCATATTGTGTCCTCCTATAGCCTATCTATCATACAACAGATTATCTTTTACTGTGAGATAGCTTGCTTATTAATTAATGAAAAGGATGTTTTATAAACATCCTTATTTGTTTAATAAATATCTGATGGCCCAGGCGCAATAATTTCATCATCTGAAATATCACTTGCTTTACCTGTAAAGGCAGATTTAGCCACATTACAGCAGTGGTCTCCCATACGTTCTAGTGTACCTAACACATCCACATAAACAGATTCTGCAATTGGTGATGTACAGATACCATCACTCATTCTCTTGAAGTGGGCAGCTCTTCCTGTTTCTTCCATCTTGTCTAATTGTTTTTCTAAATCTTGTAGTTTTTTATATGTTTCATCATCTCTTGTCACAAAGACTTGCGCAGATAAGTCAAACATATCTATAAGAATGTCATACATTTTTTGAACATCACTCAAAGCATCATTGGTGAAGTTTTCATCTTTTTCATAAACCATGTTATAGAATTCCACCAAATTCATTGCCAAGTCACCCACACGTTCATAGTTTTTTACTGCATCAAAATATGCGCGTATGTCATTGGTATCTTGCTTTGTCAAATTTGCACGTGTATTTAATCGAATCAGATAACTCGTAATCTTTGAGTCAAAACGATTGATTACAGCCTCTGTTTGTTCAATTCGATCACGTGCCTCACTCGATCCTTTTTCAGTCATAAACTTTCGAGTCTCAGTGATATTCAATCGAACGACATCTAAGAGTTTGAGAATTGCTTGTTGTGCAGCATTTACAGCCGCAGATGGTAAGATATCCGCAATCTCTGTATCCATCTCTTCAACATCTACTTCTAATGTTTCTGGCTCATCACCAGGCACAACCTTCTTCACAAAAGCTACTAGTTGCTTTGTAAATGGTAAGAATAATAAAGTTGTAATCAATTTAAAAATAATATTCGCAATCGCAATTTGCATCATTGGGTTTACCCCACCAGCAATAGATAAAATAAGTTTAGAAAATGGCACCAACAACAACATACCAAAAATAGTTGATATTACATTGATGGTTGTATGTAATGCTGCGGTTCGCTTACCAGAAAGTGTTCCTCCAATTGAAGCTAGAATACCAGTCATGGTCGTTCCTATATTAGCCCCAAACATAAATGGTAATGAAGCAGAAAATGTTAATGCCCCTGCTTGATACAACTTCTGGACTACACCAATCGTTGCGGCACTAGATTGTACTGCTGCAGTTAATACCACACCCGCAAGCATTGCAAGCACAGGATTTTCACTCATTGTTAATGCAATTGCTTCGAATTCTGGCAATTCTTTTAATGTAGCTAAGGAATCACCCATGCCAGCCATACCATAGAATATTAATCCGAAACCTAAAATTACATCCCCAAAATATACAAACTTCTGTTTTTTCGCAAAACAGATTAACATCGTACCAACAAAGACAATAAACATTGCGTATTTTTCAATATTAATTGAAATCAAGAACGAGGTTACAGTTGTACCGATTGTTGCACCAAGTATAATGCCTGCTGCTTGCTCAAACGTCATCAAACCTGCACGAACTAAACCAATTGAAATCGCAGAAGTCGCAGAAGATGACTGCATGATAATTGTTAAAATAATACCGATACATAATGCAGATAAAGGATTCGATGTATATTTTTTGATATAGTCGCGTAATTGAACACCAGCAACAGCTTTCAAACCATTGCCCATGAACTTTATGCCGAACATGAATAGACCAAAACCGCCTAGAATCATGCCCCAATTTAGAGATGCCAATGACATAATCCACCTCCGCCTAAAAACATCAACACATTAAATTTATCACAATCTACTATGTGATTTCTATATATCTTCATTATAATCCCTCATACTGTTTTTTGATTAGTTATCCCATATAACATCTAGGAAGAATCATGGTACAATGTTTCTATGCAAAATCTAACAGCTATACTTGTATTAATACTATCTTACCTATTTGGCTCTGTGCCATGGGCACTTGTGATTGGTAAGGTTTTTTACAAGAAAGATATACGTAATGAAGGTAGTGGAAATCTAGGTGCTTCCAATGCTGGACGTGTTTTAGGAAAACATGTTGCAGTAATTGTGACAGTGTTAGATGCTTTTAAAGCATTACTTTCCATGCTTGTTGCACATTACTTAGCACCAGGTATGGAAATCTTTGCTGGACTTGCTTGTTGTATTGGGCATTGTTTTCCAATCTTTGCAGGTTTTAAAGGTGGAAAGGCAGTTGCGACTAGTTATGGTTATTTATTAGGTATCACCCTATTCTTTAATCATCATTACTTTTTACAATTTATATTTCCAATATTAGTATTCTTTATCATGTTATATCTTACAAAGATGGTTTCTATTTCATCTCTTGGTTCTCTTTTTGTTGCAGCTTGTATATCTTTATATTTTGCGATTGCAGAAGATTCATCTTTTGCAATACCTGTATCTTTATTCCTATTATGGTGCTTTGTGACATATCGGCATAAAGACAATTTAAAAAGAATACAAGATGGCACAGAGAATAAAGTGAAATGGATGGGATAATATGTCTAGAATAGTTACATTTTCATTAAAGATAGATCCACTATTACAATCCCCAAGAAAAATATGGGTATATCTTCCAAACAGTTATGCTAAAACCACAAAAAAATATGATGTGTTATACATGTTTGATGGACACAATCTTTTTTTTGACAAAACTGCGACCTATGGGAAAAGTTGGGGAATGAAAGAATATTTAGATAAACATAATGTTGATTTAGTAGTTGTAGGACAAGATTGTAATCATACTGGAAATACAAGATTAGATGAATACTGTCCATATCCTGCAATCAAACCAAAATGGTTAGATCAAGCAATCAATCCATTGGGTGAAATTACCGCAAAATGGTTTGTGCATGTATTAAAGAAAGAATGCGAAAAAAGATTCCGTATTTATTCATCCAGAAATCATGTTGGCATTGCTGGAAGTAGTATGGGTGGCTTGATGTCTGCTTATTGTATTTCGAAATATAATAATGTATTTTCAAAAGCAGCTTGTATTTCCCCTGCCTTATATTTCTGTGATAAAGAACTATTTACACTGATTGAAAAAACTTCTTTTAAATCTTCAAGAATCTATATGGATTTAGGCTCAGAAGAAGCAAAAAATAAAAAAACATTTGTGAGTCGCATGAATACATTATTGGAAATGAATCATTTATTCACAAATAAAAGATGCGAAACATATCCGCATCTTGTGGTTGATGGTACGCATAGTGAATCTAGTTGGGAAACGATAGTTCCTATCTTTTTAGAATTCTTATATCCACATCTATTCTAGTTTTCAGGTGCACTTTCTTCCTTCCAAGTTTTTAATTCTCCAAAGAATCCTTGGTATTGATTAAATAATTCTGCATATTCATCATATACTTTAGAATATTCATCAAAGTATGTATCCCATTCTCTTAAATATGCATCTAATTCCTCTTGCTCATTTGCTAATTTCGCACGCTTTTGTGCAAATTCATTACCCACAAAACAACCTGGTGTATATGCACATTTATTAAATTCATTGACGCGATTATTATAATCCTCTGCCCAAGCAGTTCCTTTTTCATTATATTCTTCTACTTTCACTTCCATTTCTGTTAGTTTTTCTTCTAACTCTAGGATGCGCTCTTCTGCTTCTTTAATTGGATTATAGACAGATTCATAATATCCTACGATCTTTTCTCTATTTGTAAAATATTTGCCATAATGTGCTTCTAAAGCTTCTGGTAATTCCATTAATTCTGTACCAACTCTAGAATGTAATTCATTTGCTCGATATTCATCATATGCTTCATTAGAAACTTCTTCTGCTAATTGTTCATGATATCTTTCATCATTGAATACTTCTTGCACTAATGCATCTATTTCTTTTCTTTCTTTACTACTCATTCTTTCATATACAACATGCAATAATTCATGTGCAGCTGTGTAATCTTTGTATAGCTTTGTATAATCTGTATCGAAATTATATACATATATATTTTCATTCCAATAACAGCCACCAGTAAGAGATTCTTTCTTTACGTCTGGATCACACATATCTTTTAATTCTTCTGAACCAACAATTTTTAAATGGGCTATCTTAAATAACCTTTCTCCTTCTTTTGTTAATTCTAAATTTTCCATAATTGCATATTCTTCATCTGTTTGCTCATAGGAGCGAATACGCATTTCATCTTTTGCGAATTGGAGAATACGAGGTCCAAAAAAGACCGCTATTAATCCGATAATCATCATCACAATAACGAACACAAAAAAACCTATTGGCGATTTCTTTTTCTTTTCTTCTCTATAAATATCACTCATAAAACACCTAAAAAGATATGTTACTAAAATAATATAACATATCTTATCCCTTAATCTTATCCCTTAATTACTTTCTTTATAATAATTGATTAAACTTCCTGCCAATAATATTTTCTTTTCTTCTTCTGTTAGATTACCTAATTGGTAATCTACTTCTTCAACTTTTTCATTTTTGATGATATATGCCTTACATGTAGTTCCACTTACAATCGCTTCTCTCACATTTTTAATGAGTACCCATGCATCTTTCAATGGTTCTTTATCTTCTACCACAAATGGAAGAATACCCCAGTTAATACAATTACTACGATATCTCTTTGTGGCATATTCTTTCGCAAAATTAGCTACTGCACCAAGTACTCTTTGACAAGATGCTGCTTGCTCACGAGCACTACCATCTCCTGGTTTATTGGCATAGATACTAGATCCAATATTTAAATCATTGATATCATAGGCAATCTTTGCATCATCTAAGATATTTAAGACTT
>CACXEN010000070.1 GCA_902766675.1 uncultured Erysipelotrichaceae bacterium | reverse complement strand
TCTTTAGCATTTGTGATGCTAATGTTCTATATCTAAGAGAAATGATTCTAAGTTCATTTTTATTCATAATCTTGTTCCTCCACATATTGGACAATACACGCCTATAAAATCATCAAATGAAGTTGATTTAATATCAATATCACAACAATCAAGATGTAGCATTTTATATTCATTAATCGGTGTATACAATTCTGAAACGGAAACGTGTTTTGGCTTCTTCATACTCATTTTAACAAGACCATTTTTGTTAAACCCTTTTAGTGTCTTTGAAAATTGCCTATATAATTCGTCCATTGCGTAATTAGTTGCAACCTGTCTTGCTTTTTCAAGCACTTCAGGGCAATAAAACGTGTTCATTTTATTAGGTAATCCACATATCGGACAAAAGAAATCCAAATTATCCTCGTCTTCAAATGTTTCTTTGGTAAGCATAAATCTACCTTTACAATAATCACATTCCATTTCTAAAAAGCCGTCTTCATCTAATGGAATTGATAAGGAAAAGGTGATATTATCCATAATTATTCCCCCTTAAACTATACACGTTTCTATACAATAAAAAAAAAATTAAAAATATCCAAGTTCCAAGACGCTTTCCTCAATCAGATCTTCGTTCTGCATCTGAGAAATGATATGATTTATAAAGCGTTTAAATATCTCAGGAGAGTAAGGGTTTGATTTCAGATACTTTACATATGCTTCTCTTGATTCCTGTCTTCCCTTATATGTACTGTATTTTTTTCTTATATTGGAACTAATTCTCTTTGCTTTTCTAACAATTAGTATTTCATCTATATCAGTAGTTGTCGTGCTAATAGGAGTCATATCAAGGAAATCACAAATTAAATAGTATTTTGCACCTGTAACAGCTTGTTTAACATCATGAGCTGTTGCTGATGCTTCCTGAAACATTGTCTTATCTAAGTTGGTTTTTAGTTCTGCAAGAACATAACCCAAGTATGTTTTTAGTGTCTTTGTCTGCTCAGGTTTAAATTCGGGAGAGTATGATGACTTTAGATATAATGTTCTACTCATTGAAAAATCCTGATCTTTTGTTTTGATATTTATCCCACCGCCGATTTCAGGTGTACTCAAACTGGAAGCAAAATATACCGATGAAAAAGTAGGTAATTGTAAACTAATGGTTATGTTACACGAACCAAACTGCTTTTCAATACATTTTTGAACAAAAATCGGAAGGAATTCCTCAATGACGGTATTATCTAATTTAAGCTGTCCTTTTTGACGGTACAAAAAGTCCTCTGTGCTATCAAAAATCAAGTTTACATCAATATAAAGCTTATATTCATTTAGCTTAGATACCATATGATCAATAAGTGTATCTAAGTCTTCCGCATCAGCAGTTTTTAAGTCCTCAACCCACTTATCATAAACAGCGACAGCTTCTTTTAACCTGTCTTTATCGGCAGCAGGTAGTTTATCACTTTCCATTGCGGCAACAATCTTCTCTCCATGAGTTCCTCTATTCATGATATACCTCCGATGATTTAACATTTTCTGATTTATTGATGGCTTCTAAAAGCAGGTCTCTGTTTTTAGTTTCCTCATTAGAACTTTGATATTTTTCATATAACATATCTACAGCTATTTTTCGTCCACGTTCTATAATCTCTGCATCTTCGATTAAGTAATCATTTGAATTCTCAAAATTTAATATATCTTCATATATTATTTGACCAAACCTGTTCTTGAAGGCACGTTCTTGCCGTATAATAAGTTCCATATCAAATATTTGAGTGGCAATATTATAAATAAGTTCGCTATTACAAAAAGAATAACCTAAAACAGATGATTCTCTGCCGACAACGTATATCATTCGTGTGTTTGGTTTACAAACTCTTATTGCTTCTTTTAAAGATAGAGCCATATCAATGCAGTATTGTATTACAGTTAAGAAACGATTTCCTCGGTTCTTTCTATTAGAACCAAATTCACTTTTGGCGATTGATAGAACATCATATCCCAGGTATTCAACAGAACGGCGGTATTTCTGATGATAATTAAAAACATTAATATAAGGAGGAGATGTAATAAGCAAGTCAGCACAATCATTATCAATGCCTAAGTGTCTTGAATCACCACGTTCAACACTAATTCTGCTCGCTGAAAAGGGTATGTTTCGTATGATGGTTTGTAAATTCATCCATTTCTTATATAACACCTCAAATGAAATCTCATTATTAAATACATCCATTAATACAATTAGTGTTGACAAAATATTGCTCTGCACATTATCAAACTCTTTTATGTACGAAAGAATACTTGGAATAATATTTTGCTCATTATTTATCGATTTTAATAAGAAATCAATTGAAGTAATCAACGCTGTCCTTTCTTCAATTGATAAGTTGGCTACTTCATACGTTTTAGCCATATAATACGCAGAGGCATTAAGTTCAATTCCGTATGAACGTAATCCCTTGCGTGCGCATTCACATAAAACTGTTCCCGATCCAACAAAAGGATCCACTACAAAATAATTATCTTCAGCATAGTAAGATAATATAGTTTCAATAAACTGAGGTGAGAATTGTCCATTCCAAGCAAACATATTCGACCTGGTTTTTCCGTCTATATTTAATTCACTTTGATTTATCACATCATGATCAATCGGAATGTTTGAAAACCGATTAATAGTTGTAGTTCTTTTGTCTATAACCATCGTATCAATCCTTTACAAGATATCATTATCCAATATATATTATAACACATAAAGCTTGAAAAAGCAATACATATAGAGCTGCTTCTCAAACTTCGACTCCACCGGAATCAAAGTCCCCACTATTTCTTCCTCGGCTTCTTGATCTTAGCCACCGCAGTCACATCAAACCCATACTTATCCAGTATCCCCTCGGTGAGAGCCTTGATCTCGGCCTTATACTGCCTCCCCAGCTCATACAACTCCGCAGAGGGCAATCCGTTTCGTATCAGTTTCTTTTTGAGCGCCGTCATTTTCTCCATACGCTCCTGCTTTGCC
>CACXEN010000069.1 GCA_902766675.1 uncultured Erysipelotrichaceae bacterium | reverse complement strand
TTTTCAACTACGTGGTTATTGGTAATAATATATCCATTATTACTAATAATGACACCACTACCAGCTGCTTGGGATGTATAGGATCCACCAAATATTCCATAATTGATACTATCTTCTTCCGTCATGATTTCCACAACCGAAGGGGACGCATTTGCGGCTGCCAAGGCAACGGAATTCGCGTTGGATAGATTTGAATTAGAAATCGCAGTATTCGTGTTGGTTGATTGTGTAGTTTGATAAACAACAGTTGATTCACTTTGTAAGTGAGTAACCGCAAACCATCCACCACCTAGTCCACATAGAAGGGATAGAATTACTGATAATGCGATTGTCGTGCTTGGACGCATTTTAAATTGACTTGAATTTTTTCTATTTTCAAACATATACAAATACCTCCGTTATTAATAATATAACTTCATCATGTGAAATTAATGTGAATTTTTTAAGTTTTTTATCTGTACTTGAATCATATAGAAAAGCATACCTAATACTATACATGCTATACCAATAATTAAATAAATTCTGATAAAATGCGTGCTTGTGCCATAGATTTCTAATATGCCATTGACAAGTGACATTAGGGTTAATATCACGATGCCATCTTGGTATATGCGATTTGGCATCGCATAATTCATCTTTTGTAATACCATGCATGGTAGTGCTCCTAAGAATAAAGGGAATGCAAATAGGAATACCATAGAATAAGATATTACTCCAAAGCTAAAATGTTTATAAATCATAGAGAATATACCACAGAATAATGAGATTAAAAGCCATTTGATACCATATGTTAATTTTTTATTTTCATCGAATAATAATGACATCACTAACACTCCTTTCTTTAATTCTATTTCCGCTCGTAGTAGGATTATTGATCACTTGGCCATTGAAAACCATCGTACTAGATCCACCACCATCTAAGTTATATGCGACTTTTACATTTAGAGTTTGTAAGAATTCAGCTAATTCTAATAATGATAAGCCTTCAGATTCATCTGTTCTACCATCTGATACAACAAATAAGTAGTGATTTTTTTCTACTTGGCAAATGGCAGTTCTAGGATTGGAAGCCATTGCTTTTCCAACTTCATCAGAGGCATCTACTTGAATTTCATAATCATCAATCAGTGCTGGTCCAAAGGAATAAACTTGATAAGCATCACTGGCAATACTTTCTAGCGATGTATCTGATTCATGAATGATTTGGAAATTACCATCATTAGTGATTAATAAATCTTCATTGTTTGAAGCACTTGATCGATAAATCACACCATTTCTTAATACATAACCACTTTCTCTTGCGCCATAGAAATCTCCATTAATTGCTAAGATAGCATCTGCACTACTCGCAATAGAACTTGTTTTATCTGTAATATTTTTTCCATAGGTATTATCCGCAAAGACACTTTGTAAATGCTCGATGGATGATACTTGAACATCTGCCACATAGATGGTTGTAAATAAGTATTCATATTCCTCTATATGTATTGACACATTTTCATCTTGATAATCTTGATCTGTAGAGATGATTTCAGTACTTGGTGTTACCTCTTCTACATCTTCAATTGACTCCACTATATCTTCATTACTATCTTCTTGGATAGTTAATGTACTTTGTGTATCGACTACGTCATATGCACGGGAGATTAAAAATGCATCGAGTAACACATAGATTGTAAATGCGACTAATACTAGTACATCTACAGTATGTAAGAATTTCTTTTTCATAATTTTCTCCTCCTGGCATAAGAGTAAATGTGTAATACGAAGTTTAATTGAATAGAAGTTGAAGATTGTGTGAATTTAATCTTTTATCTTAATTAAGGTATAATAGATATCAAATTAAGAGGTTTCGTTATGGGAAAAAAGAAAAAAAAGAAAACCAATAAAGTGCAGGGCACATCGATTTCTAATCCAGCTGTAAAACAAGCAATGGCAAACTTAAAAGAATCTAGTAGTCCAGCAAATCAAAATGCTTTAACAATCTCACTAGCAAAGGGAAAATTCTTAGCACCATGTGCTACGAAGATAGATGAAAATGGAAATACGAATGCGACATTCTTCTTATTAAATACAGAAGATGGGAAAGCATTATTTCCAATTTTTACTGACCAAATGGAAGCGAATAACTTTGCGTATAAACAAGAAGATGGTAGTGATCCAACATTTATTATTCGCACAATTAAAGACTACGCAGAACTATTTGATGATCCAAATAATCCAGTATCAGGTCTTGTCTTAAATCCTGGCAAAGATAGTTTAATCATCGCAAAAGAAATGGTTCAACAATTCAAAGATGGTCGTATTCCACTTTTAAATGAAGCACCTAGAGAAGTAGGACCTACACGTTATGTAGAGCCAGCAGTATATCCAACGCGTATGGCAAATAGCGTATATGATTATTGTGCTACCCAACCAGAAATTAGCCGTGTTTGGTTAAAAGAAAAATTCTCTGGTGGAGATAATGCGATTAGTTTCTTTGTGGAAGCTGATGGAAAAGATAGAAAACTATTGGCAGGCATTTCTCAAGCTGCACTTGCGGCCCAACCAGAATTGAATGTAGAAGTAGATTTTATTACAGATAAAATTATGAAAGAAGTCATTGAGGATGCAGTGGCTTTGTATGATAGGGTATTAGAGTTATAGTATGCAAGTAATTCGTAAAATGGATGAATCAGTGATTGCCTTTATACGACAATCATTTCAAACAAATCTAGATAATGAGAATATCAATCGACTCATTGATGCATATGCAAATGAATATGCATCATATGTAGTAGAAGAGAATGGTATAATCGCTGCGATATTATTTGATGAAAATACATATCGTATTGCCTTATTATTAGGCGATCAAAAGGAAGCGATTTTCTCATTATTTGATGCAGTAAAAGATGAAGCGAAACAAAGAAATATCGCAAAGCTTACTGCCAATGTTGTAGAAGATAAAAAAGAATTCTATGACGCATATGGATTTGTGCACTTGGATAATGAAGAAGATGCGCCATTTCAAACAATGGATTATCTATTACAAAATGATGTAATAGGAAAAACAGTAACGGTAGTTATTGACCATCCATATGGTAGTTTTCATCCACATCGTAGTGACGTACAATTCGCACTCAATTATGGATATGTATTAGATGGTATTGGTGGAGATGGTGATATACAGAATGCATATGTATATGGTATCTATGAACCATTAGAAGAATTTACAGGTGTGGTTGTAGGAATTATCTATCATAAAGATGATTATCAATCTAGATGGGTTGTTGCTTCACCATTAGAAAAGGTAGAGAAAGAAGATATTATTCAAAGTGTTGGCTTTGAAGAGCAGTACTATGACACAATGATTGTGATATAATACATAGTAATTAAATGGGGGATACGTATCCCCATTTTTATAAAAAGAAGGAGAAAAATATGGAAAACTTCATAAATAAGGTAGTGGAATTATGTACAGAGGGTGCTACAAAAGTTTTAATTGCGATTGTTGCATTTGTAATCGGTAAGTTAATCATCAAAAAAGTACTAAAACTCGCAGACAAACTAATGGAAAAGAACCAAATAGATGCATCACTAAGAACTTTCGCAAACAGTGCTTTAAGAGCAGTTCTATATGTTGTATTGGTTGTAACAATTATTGGTATTCTAGGAATTCCAATGGCTAGTGTTGTGGCAGTACTTGCTTCTGCTGGTTTAGCAATTGGTATGAGCTTACAAGGTGCTCTAGGCAATTTAGCTGGTGGCATTATGCTAATGGTATTTAAACCATTCAAAGTAGGGGATTATGTAGTAACAGCTGGTGCAGAAGGAGTCGTAGATGAAATCACATTATTCTATACAAATATTGTGACGAAAGACCAAAGAAAGATTATTGTTCCAAATGGTACATTAATGAACGCAAATGTTGAAAACTATAGTGCACAAGAAAACAGACGTGTTGATTTAACATTCACTTGTGAAAGAGGTGTTGATGTACAAAAAGTAGAAGACATTATTTATGGCGTCATGGATAAATGTGATCTTGTATTAAAAGATCCAGCACCATTTGTTGGGGTGACTGGTGCTACAGATACTGCAACAGAATTTACGGTTCGTCCATTCTGTAAGAATGATGATTACTGGGATACATATTTCTATATGACAAAACATGTAGGAGCTGCACTTGGAGATGCAGGAATCCAAGCACCTGCAGTTAGGGTTGTAAAAGAAGATAAGCAATAAGGGGCGATATGAAAATATCGCTTTTCTTTTTCACATAAACTTCAGATTCCATTCAAATAGTTTCCATATTCCATTTGTATAGTAATACTCGTAAAAAGGAGTAACACAAATGAGTGAAAAGATTATTGAAACTTTCAAAAGAGTGGAAGATAAATATATATTAACGAAATCGCAAATGAATGAATTCTTACAAAAGTGTAAGCCATATATTACGGAAGATACTTATTATAAATACACAGTGAATTCCATTTATTACGATAATCAGAATTGTGAATTAGCAATCAATAGCTTATTGAAGCCTGATTATAAAATGAAATTGAGATTGCGCTGTTATGGAAAACCTAGTGAAGATAAACCAGTCTTCTTAGAAACGAAAAAGAAATATGAAAATATCGTATATAAAAGAAGAATTGAATTAGGTTTACAAGAAGCATTTGATTATTTGGAATATGGCATTCCACATACTGTGAAAAATAATACAGCAGATGAAATAGATTACATCTTAAAGTATTACAACTTAGAAGCGAAAGCATATATTGCCTATGATCGGGAATGTTATGCAGCGATAGATGAGATGGATGTCAGAATTACATTTGATAA
>CACXEN010000068.1 GCA_902766675.1 uncultured Erysipelotrichaceae bacterium | reverse complement strand
GGCATTTGCTTGGCCAATGATTGAACATAAAGTATCTGATACAGAAAAGATGTTCTCTACTTTTGAGGAATGGATGTATTCAAATGATTTTGATAAAGCAAATAAAGAATTAGTAAGTATCAAAAATAGTATTTCTGAATTAGATCAAATGCTTGAAGATTTACCTGATTTGATTCAAGATGCTCGTGGCATTATTCCTAAGATGGCTGAAAACTTACACCATGATTATGCAGAAGAAAGAAAACGTGGCGTATATTTAAAACACCTTGATGTTGAAAAGAATCTATCTGCGATGACTGTCACACTAAAAGAAGATATTAAGAAATTAAAAGGTGGTACAACAGAAGGTGTGAAAGAACATTTAGATGATTATAAACAAAGAATTTCTCAATTGGCAGAATCTGTACATGCAGAAGGTAAAGCCTTTGATGAATTAAATAATTTAAAAGCAGAGACAGAAAGCATTATTAAAGAAGCGAATAAAAATGCAAATTATGTCAATGAAGGTTATGCAAAACATTCCACTCGTTTTGGCTTGGATTCTTTAAAAGGATCATTAGATTTACAAAATGAAGAATTAAATCGTTTAAATAACTTAGAGCCTGAGGTAAGTGGTTTAATTAAAGATGAAACTACACCTGCTAGTATTGCTTTAAGTAGTTTAAAAGAATTGAATCGTGATTATGTGGCTTTAAACAATAATCTAAAAGAAACAAGATCTCAAATTGAAATTGCGACTGGTGATGAAGACCGTGCGAAGAAGCAATTGGTTAAATTACAAATTATCATGAACCAAATGCAAGTGAAGATGAGAAAGTATAAGCTACCTAATATTTCAACAAAATATCAAGATGATATGGATGTCGCAAATGATTATATTCATAGATTACAAGATTTAATTGATGAAACACCATTGAATATTCAATTGTTGAATTCTACATTACAAGAAGCTATCAATTTCATTTATCGCTTATATAACAATGTGAATAATGTTGTTGGTACTGTTGTGATGGTTGAAAATACAATTGTGTTTGGTAATAGATATCGTTCAACATATGCTGATATTGATTCAGAACTAACAAGATCAGAATTATCATTCAGAAATGGAGAATATACACAAGCCTTAACAACTGCAATTGCAACAATTGAAAAGATTCATCCAGGTAACTATGAATCTATGATTAAGGAGAATGCTAGAAGTGCCTCATAGAATATACTTCGATAACGCTAGTACGACAAAGGTATATCCTGAAGTATTAGATACATATAAAGACTTGCTTACAAAGTATTATGTAAATAGTGAATCTTTATATGATGAAGGAAGTGAAGTACATCGAATGATGGAAAAAGCCCGGGGAGCAATCGCCGGGCTTTTGGAAGTTAATCCAGATGAAATTATTTTTACATCCGGAGCAAGTGAATCAAATTCTCTTGCGATTAAAGGAGCAGCATTTTCTAATAAGGATAAAAAACATATTGTTACATCGAGTATTGAACATTCTTCTGTTTTAAATGCTTGTAGACAACTAGAAGAAGTCTTCGGTTATGAAGTCACATATTTGCCAGTTGATGCGAGTGGCAAAGTATCACTAGAAGATGTAAAAAAGGCAATTCGAGAAGATACAGTTTTAGTTTCTTTGATGTATGTGAATAATGAAGTTGGTTCCATATTTGATATAGATGAGATAAAAGAATATGTAAAAAAGAAAAGCCATGCTATATTCCATGTAGATTTAACGCAAGCTGTTGGTAAAATACCTTTTTCTTTAAAAGATATTGATTTAGCTTCAATGTCTGCCCATAAAATTCATGGATTAAAAGGAAGTGGTATTCTTGTGAAGAAAAAGCATATTGCTTTATCTCCAATTATCAGTGGTGGTGAACAAGAATTTGGTTTACGTGGTGGTACAAGCAATGCATGTGTCAATATGGTATTTGCGAAAACATTACGATTTGCTTTGGAAAATATGGATACTACACATGTAAAATCTTTAAAAGAATATTGTTTAGAAAAACTTGGTGAGATGCAAGGTATACATATTAATCAACCAAATGATGCAATCGATCACATTATTAATTTCTCATATGAGAAAATCCCAAGTGAAGTAATGCAAAATGCTCTAAATCGCAAAGGATTTATGGTTAGTGCTAGAAGTACATGTGAGTCTAAAGAGTTAAATACAAGCTATGTATTAAAAGCTATGGGATTATCGGATGCTATTGCGTCTTCGTGTATACGATTAAGTTTTTCAAATGAAAATACAAAAGAAGAAATAGATTTATTTATTCAATCTTTAAAGGAGATTATTCAGCAATATGGTTAAATTTGATACAGTCTTAATACGATATGGTGAATTAAGCACAAAAGGTAAGAATAGGAAAGATTTTATTAATCGATTATTTCATAATGTAAAAGCCGCATTTAAAGATATCGATACACTTACTTATCGCAAAACACATGATCGTATCTATATAGATATTCATGATTTAAGTTTAGATGTTGTAAAGGATAGATTATCCAAAGTATTTGGAATTAGTTCTTTTTCATTCACAAAAAAAGTAGAAACAAATTTTGAAACTATCCAAGATACTTGTTTGCAAATTGCTAAAGAATCCAATGCCAAAACATTTAAGATGATTACTAGAAGACATGATAAAACATTTCCAATGGTATCTGATGAAATCAATCGAAAAATAGCAGGGCATATTTTGAAGAATTCGGATTTGAAAGTGGATGTACATAATCCTGATTTACCAATCCAAGTTGAAATTCATAGTAATGAAACATATATTACAACTGAAAAAATACAAGGTGCTGGAGGTTATCCGACTGGTATTAATGGAAAAGTGTTATTGATGTTATCAGGTGGCATTGATTCACCAGTAGCTGCATATCAAATTATGAAACGTGGATTAAAGGTAGAGGCTATTCACTTTGCGTCTCCTCCATATACGAGT
>CACXEN010000067.1 GCA_902766675.1 uncultured Erysipelotrichaceae bacterium | reverse complement strand
GATATCGCAAGTATTGCATATCGTATCGATAAAATGTCTAAGAATAACAATGGACAATTAACAGATAAAGATGCAATCCAATTAGGCGTTATCACAAAATATAATGCGAATGCATATTACAAAATTGGAGGGGGTGTAATTTATACACCATCATCCACAAATGGATACCAAGATCAATACACAGTAAGTGTGTTAAATAGTGAGGGCAATTACTTTAAAACACAATGTACAAATTATATTGAAAATGGAAAAGTCATTCGTATTCTTTCCAAGAGTGATATGCGTGAATACAATTGGAATAATAGTTATGGCTATTTCGCAAAAAGTGATATAAAGCTTATCAATAATCCAAAAACAAATGTACAAGAAACAATTACGGTTGGAGATGCTATAGAAACAGTAGATTCCATAAAATTAAAAGATAAAACACTAACAATTCAAGGAAAAGCATATCGTGAGAACTTGGAGATTACATCTAGTAATCCATTAACAGATACGGTTTATTTACTAGATACAAATGGCAAACAAATAAAGAAATATAATGCGACTACAAAAGTATCAAATCAATATGAATCTTCATGGAGTGTCGCAATTAGTGATTTATCAGCATTAAATGAAGGTATTTACTTCTTGAAGAATGCATATGATTACACAAAACAAACAAAATATAGTGGAGCATATTATTTAGCAAGTACATCATTACCATCGTCATTTAGAGATAGTGGTAAAGAAATCACATTCACAAATGATAAAAATGGATATGTACAAATAAATGTGAATGCAATTGTTTGTGAAGAAAATGAAATCTTCGATGAAAGTACACAAGCTTGCATATTACCAATCGTTGAAGAAGAAGTATTAGAAGAATTAGTAATTGAAGATAAGAATTTAATGCGTGGTGTAGATGATGTTAGCTATGATCAAAATACAGGCACATTAACAATTGATGGTGTTGCAATGTTTATGGATGATAGTGCATTACAACAAGAAAAGATTAAACATGAAATTGTCTTAGTCAATTATGAAACATTAGAAACATTCATTTATCCAGCAGAAACGAATACATATAACCAAGCATTCAAAGCTGTAGATAAATTATATGTTGGATATCATGCAGAAATTCCATTATTAGAAATACCAAGTGGTAATTACTTCATGAGAGTACGTCTAACAAATGGTAGTAGACAAAGTGAAAATAGATTGGTTTCTACATTAGAAGATATTGATGTAAGTGCAATGAAGAATACAGGTGAAACAGTTCGATTCTTTGCGAATCCTGTGAATAATTACAGATTAGAAGTTTCTGTAGAAAATCAATCAATTGATTTATCAAACACAAATAAACCAACAAGAAGAAATTCTGCGGTTGGATTCAATAGTGTGATATTTGATAAAGAACATCTATCCATAGATGGTTATGGTGTTATCTATTATGCATCAATGACGAAAAAAGATAATGTAAGTTTCACAATTCTATTACAAGATGAAAATGGAAATCTAAAAGAATATCCATGTACAACAAAAGATTCACCATTAGATTACGGAAAGATATTTAATTCCAACACAAAAATTAATTATGCGGACTATACAGTAGATATTGATCTATCTGAATTAGAAAAAGGTAATTATCGTTTATATCTAGATATTGAAACGAATGATGCACATGATATTACAGAAATTTATGATAGTAGCACTGGATTCAATGTGATGGGAAATAATAATTCGATTACATATGAATTGAAGAAAGCAAAAACGAGAGATCGTTACCAACTACAAGCATATTAGGAGGGGGAAATGAAATGAAAAAGAGAAGATTAAAGAAGAATGTGAAGATTGCAATAATCGCATTTGGAGTCATGTTATTACTTTTACCAACAAGCATTTATGGTTTGAATATGTTTAAAAAAGAACCTATATTGGTTCCGGATTTCGCAAATAAAACCGAAAAGAATGTCATTCAATGGGTAGAAGCGAATGAAATTGATGAAAAGCTAGTTGATATTCAACATGCATTTGATGAAGAAATTGAAAAAGACTATGTCATTTCCCAAAGTATTACAGCTGGTAAGGAATTACATAGTGATGATGTTCTTGTGGTTGTCATATCTGATGGTATTGATATGGATTTAGAAATTGAATTACCTGATTTTAGTAAGATGAAAGAATCTGAAATCAAACAATGGTTTATCGATAATAAATTCAATCATGTAAGTTATAAATATGAAGAAACGGATAAAGAAGGCGTAAAAGATAAAGACTTCTTAAGAGTTGAACCAAAGAAAGATAAACTTGCAAGAAAGAATAAAATAACAGTTGTCTTTGCGAAAGTAGAAAAAAGTGAAGAAGAAGTTGCAGGTTTCCCAAATGTACAAGGATATAGCGAAGGGAATCTCAAAGCTTGGGCAGAAGAAAATGGTGTCATTCTAGAGATATCTTATGAATTCTCTGAAACATATGCACAAGGGCAAGTTATT
>CACXEN010000066.1 GCA_902766675.1 uncultured Erysipelotrichaceae bacterium | reverse complement strand
GTTGTAATTTCCTCTTTGTCCCATGGTGTGGCGGATTCCCAATCTCCTCTGTACTCGTCGCTGCCGAATCAATCTCGAAACAGGAATCGAGATGAGACTGGCGGATAAGGTGGGCGAATACGCTTTGAGCCATGGTGGAACGACAGATGTTCCCATGACCGCAGAAAAGAATTTTAATCATAGTTTTGTTTCTCCTTCTTTTGCCCCGAAATGCCCCGTTTTGCAAGGGTTTCCGGGATTATTGTGAAATGCTCTGAAATTACAGATTGTGGCAAATCAGAGCAGAATGGAGCATATTGTTACTACCTGTTAGTAGTAAAATTGGTAGTAAAAGGGAAAGGGTTACTACTAAGGATTTTTTTACTCATATTTAAAATTATCATCAATGTATTTCTTTATGGTCTTTTCGCTCTTAACAAAATACATCTTTCCTGTACTATCTGTCACATATAATGTCAACTTATCTTTTTCTGAAAACACACCATCTTTTACCTGTTCTCGTAAATTTCTCAAAAACAACTTAATATCAAAAACCAAATCCATAGATTCTTCTGGTTCTAAGGTACATGGTAAAGGTTTCTGTATCATTTTTACTATTGGATTTTTTATATCAGGTACAATCAGCAAATTTTGTTTTTTCGAAACTTTGATTCCCCAATTCTTTATTATTACATTCCTATTACCTATGTTAGTGACCGTTAAATTTACAAAATGGAACTCCAAATTTCCATTTTCAGAGAGCACCACATTTTTATCCGAGAAATTTAATCTCAAACGCTTTCTATTTGCATATTTAATTTGCCAAAGTGTAACTATAACAGCAGCTGCTGTCGCTATTGCACCGACTGCTTGACCTACAGCTGCAAAAGCAGTCCAAAACAAATTATAATCTTTCACAGTTTACACGCTCCCTTCAATATATTATCAGTCTAAAAATCTATTTTCTGATGTTCTGATATAAATATAACTTATTAATTTCATAACTTATTAATTTCCATAATAAATTTCTATCGGATGAATTACACAGAGATTCTTCTCTTTTGTTGGCAACAACCCCTTAATGCTTCATGTACCGAAAACTGTATCTTTTCAAAAACATTATCGTTATCTGTAGTATAAACTATATCGAAATATCAACTATTTTTCACTAAAACAACGCCCTAGCCACATAGAAAAGGCGTCATCATTCTACTATATTTCTATTAAATCCTTAAGATAAAATGCAGGAGTAACTAAAGCTATTTTCCCACCTGTTGTATCACTCATAGTGCCATGCATTATTCCGTGACACCAAGTACGCTCCTTAGTAATTTGCATCACACCATTAGTAGAATAACCCAAATCGAACACAGGGCACCCCGAATAACCACCAACGCTTGGATTTTCTAAGCAAAAAAATTCGGACATTTCTCCTGTATCAGCACGTTTAAGTGTTACAAAACCAGAAGAAGCATAGGAACGAAATGTGAAAGGTGAAAAAGCTCCTTCTATACCAAGTCCATGAGGAAATCCTATTGACGTCAACTCAAAATCACGAGATACTGCAACTCTGTCTAGATTAAAATGATCATATGGAAAACATCTGTTTTCCATAAACCGAACATTTGAATCTGTGAACACTATTGGTAATACACTTATATCTGCTATCGAATGATTAATCCATGTACTTACATTTCCAAATGTCACAAGTGGAAGGCTCTTAGCTTTTCCTTCCTTTGTAGCTATTACAATTTGAGACAAATTATTTGTTTCTCTAGCCACATGTGTTGCCGTTACAATCCATCCTTTAAATTGGTTATCACCCACTGGCGAACTTACAAACATTCCAGTACCCACACTTATTTCATTAGGTCCAACTTGTGTTCTCAACTCGCAAACCGCCCTAAACGCTTCATCTCTTTTTATAATCATTTTGCCCTCGTTTCTGATGATAATAAAAAACATCATTTTGTATTCACTAAATTATAACAAAAAACACCCATTTTTTCCACCAAAAACGTCCTAGTCTAAGACAGAGCGTCATCCCTCTTTCGGAGGCATCCTATGTTCGCTCTTATGCCCTGTAGAAGCAACTACTTTCGGCAGATAAAAGGAACTATATTTCTGAAGAATTAAGGATGAATTCTTCGAACTTCGGGCGGATGATCAGAATCTGTTTTCACAGTACACCGCTACTGTTCCAAGGTTCTCCTTTGCAATTCTTCTCAGTTTCTTTATACCAATATTAAAACGAGCTGCTGCCTCCTTGATGGTGAGCATATACTTCTCACTAACAGGAAGCGTTTCATTGCTTTCCGCATTCATAGTTAGTTCTTTCTTTAGGGTAATAAAATACCGCCAGTTTCCCGGCGGTCTATCTCCATACTATTGATGCTTTTCCATTATTTACCATTTGCTTAACGGCATTACATGCTGTCAGATCCTTAACACCGAGGTCATTTTTCTTGTCAAGAAGTTCTTCCTTGTGCTTTAATCTGCGATTCAACCGCTGTCTCTTCCTGTCCTTAATCTTAATCACCTTCTCTCGTATGAAAGCCCAATCATCCCATTATTTACGGGAAACATTTTGTATGACATCCGCTGTTATTGTTCTCACATATCGTGAGATTTTATGTTTTGTTTATATTACGCATTGTTACCTATGTCAATCTACAATCTCGCATTTTATGATATAAATATCTATAATTATTTAAAGCCGCTTGTATTTTCTAACATTTAGTGATATTATTCTCACATAGGAGGTGTGCTTATGTTTGATGAACGTCTGAAATCACTACGAAAAAAATGTGGATATACGCAGGTTTCCCTTGCAGAAACCCTTGGCGTTTCCAAAGGAACTGTTGCTATGTGGGAGACTGGTAAACGTACCCCGGATTTTGAAACCTTAATCAGACTTTCTGATTTATTTGATGTGCGTACAGATTATATACTTGGGAAATCCAACGATTCATCATCAGCCAAATTGTCAGATGATGATATAGAACAGCTGGGACGCTGGGAACTGGAATCCATTTATACCGATCTTATGAAATTGTATCTTTCTCTTGATTCCTTCGGGCAGAAAGATGTTGAAAACCTTATCAAATCCGAAGCACAACGCTGCAAAGAACAAAATACTCTACAGGATGTTTCTAATATGGCAGTGCAGATTACTATAAAAAAATAAAGAATGAGGGTATTGACTGCTGTATGAGTCAATACCCTCATTCTTTATTTTACACTTCTAAATGCTGAATTACCCGTAAGATTCCTAAGCAGAATCTTTCTCGCTGTCTTATACTCTTTCCCAATAAAGCCAAGTCTGAGCAGAAAACAGCGGAAAGTGTATTTGTCATTGTCCGTTTCAGTCGTCTTTGATGATACCCTTTTTGCATCTCTTGCTATATCACACAGCCTTGAGATAAATTGTGTGTAGGCTGCAATCTCATCGCTATCCGTTGTGTATGGAAACCATGAGAAGTTTATTTTTTCCTCAGTAATCTTTATTTCTGTACTGTCCGTCCGAAATGCACGTTGAAAAAGTGTCTGCTTATTTACTATGATCTTCTGTAAATTTTCCAATGCAAAATCCGTAAAGTTTTCTCTCGGAATTCCTATTGTCAGCTTATCTTCCTCTGGCGCTTCTTCCGTTACTTCCGCATCGTCCTTAAACCCGCACTCCCGCAACTGCAGAATCAGGTCTTTCGCTGTTTCTTCTGCTCCCTCCGGGATATGCAATACACCCTCTTTGTCCAGTCGGTATCCTGCAATATCGTATGCACAGCTTGGTACCCGTTCATAATGCAGTGCTGTCCCAAGTATGTTTCCAATCTCCTGTGCCAACTTCGGTCTCTGCTTTGATCCCAATGTAAATCTGATTTCATTCTTCATAATATGTACCCACCCTTCTTTTTCGGTAGTACATATATCACTCTGATGGCACAGAATTGCAAGACAATTCGGATTATATTTCTGCCAAAATGTACGCAGAAAAACTGTGATTTTTATACTGTTTTTTACACATTTTTCCTGCGGATTTCGGTACTATCCGGCAAAACAAAATCTGCTTTAGCGATGATATTCTAAGGATATTTTTACATAAACCGACCTTGGTGGGTATCCCCCCTGTTTAATTCTGCGAAAATTCACACGAAGGGGCCATCGGTCTAATATAGAAATAGACGCAGAGAATTCTTATCCCCCTACCTTATTATCCATACAGAGTGCCAAAACACATTATATTGCCTTCTTCAAACCTGTTATATAATTTGCAAATGAAGCATACATCTCCTCTGTTATAGATTTACGCAACTTTAATTCTTTTTCAGTAGCTACTAACTCTTCAAATGCTATATTATGAACACACTTATTAAAATCAAGTCTTTGCAATACTTTTTTAGTATACGGTCTTTTTGCATCCTGGAAGGATATACTAAGCAAGAATTTTTGTACTCTTGAACTATTTAACAGAAGCATACAAGTATACGCATCTGAATAATTATCAAATGACAGAAAATATGATGTATCATCAACCATAATCGGATGCTCTATTTTATTCTCATTATAAAGTAATGCAAATAACGGTCTCTTATAAAAACCAGAAATCCCCACTTTATATTTTGCATATGAATAATCACCAACTCCAAACATACTAAATGCTGGAGCACCTTTGTAAATACTACTTCTTCTAGAATCAAATACATCTTTTCTATCACATAAATACTTCCATGTTTTTGGTGCTAAAGCTTCAATATAATTGGTTTCTTCCCTTGCCTTTTTTTGAGTAACAATAACATATTTTGTAAAATCCGAATTAATAATCGGTTTTTTAAATGAACTACTTTTCATTAATGGAAAAACAAGCAAATCTTCTAATTCAACTTTCTCTTTATTCTTATTTTTGTAATTGTTCTCACCTTGCTTCTCTAATTCCATTACCCCCGCACAATCATGCTTAACTCCTTGTCTCCATTCAAATACACTCTCGCCATCTAAATCTAAAACATCATCATCTAAATTACTCAGTTTTCCATTTTGAAAAGAAATTCTTCCAGAAATAGTATTTGGGGTTTCGATGTCATAAACCTCACACTCCCGACATTTTGAATTTGATGTAGACATTTTAATGTATAATAAACATGCTGGTGCACTAATCCCAAAAACCTTTGAAGAATCAAAATTATATATTCTAAGGTTATCAACACATACATCATTTCTATCAAGTTCAAGTAATACGTTTCGTGCAACAGATGTTTTACAGAGCATTGCAATAGCAACATTCTTATTAACAGACTTTTCTATCAATTTTAATATTATATATTCACATATATCAAAATTACTTGCACCTGTTATAGCATCAGTTCCGCTTAACCTTTTAAAATTCTCCTTTTCTGGTAAATTAAAATTCAATTCAGAATTTGTCGCCCAAGGCGGATTCCCAAGAAACAATGTTTCCGTTTCCCCAACATATTTCTCTATTTTATATGTAAAAAAGTTATCATTTACAATATGTAACCTATCATCAGATATACGCTTTTTGCATTCATCGCAATACTCTGGATTTATTTCTACGCCGACAATTTTTTTTATTGTAGTAAATGTATTCAAAGCAGCCTTAATAAAATTACCCAAACCAGATGTTGGTTCTATTACAACCTCTGGATTTAACTTGAGTTCATTGTAAAGCAAACTGCAAATAGTTTCTGCAAACTGATTTGGGGTTTGATAGTCACCAAATTCCTTCTTCAAATCACTACCATTCATAATTTAAAACCCCATTTACTGTATTGTCCAATGCAATTACTCTGGCATATTGCAATCTCCACTGTAAAGCATTACTAATTGTTAAATATCCTTGCTCTGGTTTATTACACAATATTTCGTCTGCTAAATCGGAATACACTATATCATCACCTGGAACATTTTTATCAACTAAAAAACCAATGATATCTTCTTTATTTGCGCCATCATCTACCATTTCTCTTAATCGTTTTGTAATAGTATAATCAGCGGTTCTAGACTTATCAATAAATGTACAATACTTGAAATCCAAAGTACATGAATTTGCTGTATCTTTCTTATCATAAACAAAGACTAAAATGTTATATCCTAATCCAAATATCTTCTGACGTGCATTTTTAAACGGACAACTACTCTGTGGCTGAACAATACTTGTAACCTTTATATCCGTTTCTATCTCCGCTCCTGGTAGATCAATTCCCTTGGCACTGCTTCCAATCTCAATTTCATATTTACTGGAAATATAGTCTTGGAATCTGTGTTCAACATATGTTCCTACCGCTTTACCATCAGTCACTCCAATAAGTGAAGAATGATTTTCCTTTTTCATAAATTCACAAAATATTTTAGCTTCTTTTTTTAAATCACTTATGTCCATAACCTTCATTTCATCTCATCCTCCAAGGTAAATTATGCGATGTTATTGTAACACATTACTTTCTTTTAATAAAGTAATGATTATATTTTACACACATCGACTGCATTCCAACTATCCTCCCAATTTACACCTTCTGATAGTAATGCAAGATGCTCTGCCTTTTTTACTGCTTCATCTTCCGTCTCCGCTTCAATCTGAATTGAGCCCATTTTCATTATTGTTACATCCCATATTTTCTCCATAGTCATTCTCCTCTCTTAACCTATCAATTGCAAATCTTATTACTTCCGACTTAGTCATATTAAGCAAGCGACAATATGTCTCCAATCTAGTTTTAGTTCTCTCATCCATTCTCAGCGAATACACATATTCCTTATTATTTTTTCCTTTTGGTCGACCTATATTACTCATTTAATTCACCTCATATATGTAGTATACTTTTTGCATTACAAAAAGTCAAGAAGAATCGAACAATTGTTCGTTATGTTTGTAGAAAAATACTCCACTAACCTGCGATTTCCTCACAATTTAGCTGGAGTTGTGTTAAAAGTTTTATATGTGTGCCCTCGCTTAGTAGTCCCTTACTACTAAGGAATCATCCCCACACCTTTGCCTTTATCCCGATTCCGCTCATGCGCCTTAGTAGTCGAAACCGTAGTATTTTCAGTTCTTCCCGCCTTATTCTGCCCTGTATTGCCCCAGTCTGCGAAGGTATGTATTATCATAAAACTGGAGTGCCGTGGCAGCAGAATAGAACTCTAATCATAATTTTCTCCTATCTTAAAATGCCCTGTAATGCCGAGTTTTGCAAGGTTTTATCGGCTTTTCTGGGCATCTTATTTTTCTTGTTTATAACTATACTTTTTGCAAAATACTTCAAAATGGTGCAATTCAAAGCAATGTGTAGTAGTCAAATCGTAGTCAGTTAAGGGGGTTCAGACTACTGATGGGGTGTGCATTATTTAACGAAAGGGGCTGAAAGGTATGCCTTTTTATGCTAATTCTTCTGCTTTCACAAACCACTCTGACTCAATGCATTCATCATCTGGAAGCCTTAATACGAGATTCTCATCACAAATAAAACTACTTCCTAGCCATTCATCATACAATCTTAATATTGCCTGTTTCAAAAATTCCACAGTCTTTTCACAGTCAGTTTCTAGCAGATTCCCCATATCAAAAATCACCTTCGACATAGGTATCAAATACTCAATGCAATAATATTTGCTATTACTATAATAATCAGCACACATTCCCTGGATTCCGAGAAGCCTTTCGATGTTACCCACCAATTCAGGACAACTCGCCAACGAAGAATAATAATGATTTTCCTCTAAATATGAGCGAAATGCAAACCCATTTACACAATAATCTTGATTTTTGAAATATCCAAGTCTGGATTTCACATAACAAACATTGCCATCATTATACGCAAATTCATTATCAAGAGATTGTAGTATTCCATTATAATACAAATTAATGTGTCCTTCACCAGATTCAAAAGTTATCTTATACTTTCTAAAAAAATTAGACAGCGGAGAACTCCCTATTAAGAGTTTCTCCAGATTGTTGTTAGCTTTCAAGTCAGTTCCATTCAGCCTTCGTGACAAATGAAACATTTGAATATATTCAAGTTTCTCATCTACAATGTGTTCAGAAAGAAAATCTTCAACGCACTCCCACGGCTCCCTTTCCGTATCTTCATAAACAGAAACAAATAACTGTATCAATCCACCTGTAGAAAGGTTTAAGTATTCCATTACACCTTGTTTTAAGCCATCTTGTGTTCTTGCATCTATATATTTCATTTACAATCACCGCCCTAAATTTATATATGTGTTAACCTAAATAATATGGTTATTTCGTAATATAGATTCTACTATTTCATATTTTTTATTCTTATATGAAATTTCAATCAGCTTTATTTCATGTTCTTTAGCATACTTTCGCTTTTCTTCATCATTTCTTTGTTGAATAGCAAACCTTCTCTCTCCACCAAATTCAGTAACAGGCTTATAGTGCTGCTCACCTTGACATTCAATAAATGCAACAATTTTCCCTTGTTTATAAACTGCAAAGTCATATCTCAGAAGAGTTTCATTATCTATTCCATATACCCCGTCAACCGTTACTTCAACTCTATAATTGATCCCATTTTTTATTAAAATATCATTTACAATCCATTGAAAAGAAGATATCTTATGGCATTCACAAGAAACAGCACTCCAATATCCATCATAAGCTCTATAACCATAGCCTGTTGGTGGAAAGATACCAAACTTATCACAAGTCACCATTTTTTCTTTTCCACACAAATAACATCTGCATCGATACTCTTTATAAACAATAATATCGTAATATTTCTTTTGATGTCTTTGCGTATAATAAGGAATTGGGATACTCTCCAATTTATCGTTTACACATTCAAGCACCTCTAGTGACTCATATATCAATCCTGTATAATCTTTATCATAATTTATTGCATTTTTTCTTGGAATTGCTGCAATAATCTGGGCATCTTTTTCTGCTTGTTTGAATAACTCTTTCTCTCGCTTATCATTCCAAGCACTACAATATTCATCTGCTGGAATAACATCCTCCTTATCATTCACTAGACATACTGCCTCATTATTCTCGTACTTCTTTCTTTTATTATAATTGGCATTATTTGCCTTTATAGAATAAGTAAACCTTGACGAACAATATACGGGCTTGCAACAAACCTTAGGTTCTGTCTGCAATGTTTCTTCAGAATAATATCTTATCTTTCCACATTTTCTACATCTACATTTATAATGCTTAATTTCTTTTTTTCTAAGCAACTCCTTAATAGATTGATCATAACTATCAAGTTTAAAAAGATTACCACATACCGCTAAATCAACCGGTTTATATACATCTCTAGGTTCGATAATCTGTTTCTCTGTTTCTTCAATCTTTGTTACCTTTTTCACTCCTCGAAGAAACTCCTCTTTTTCTTCCTTTATATTAGAAATACGCTCTTGAACAACTTGCAAAAATTCTGCACCATCATCTAGCACCTGCAGGCACCCATATTTTGCTCCCTCAACTACATCTAATCTTTCATCAGAAGTATCCAACATAAAATCCTATAATGTACCCATAACAGTGGACACACGAATTAGTGTAGTACCCGTTTTACGGACACCCACACAAGACGTGCCCCTGTTCTTAATC
>CACXEN010000065.1 GCA_902766675.1 uncultured Erysipelotrichaceae bacterium | reverse complement strand
TTTAATACAGCAAGAACTGTTTTACGACATAAGCTTGCAATAACACGCTCTAATTGTCTAACACCAGCTTCTCTTGTATAGTGACGAATCAAATATAGAATTTCATTTTCTTTTAGTTTAAATTGTGATGCCTTTAGACCATTGGCTTCTAATTGTTTTGGAATTAAATGGTCAATCGCAATTTTCACTTTATCAATTTCCGTATAAGAAGGAAGTTGAATGATTTCTAAACGATCTCTTAGTGGTGCTGGAATATTTTCTAAATAGTTTGCAGTAGCCACAAACATTACTTTTGATAAATCATAAGGTTCTTCTAAATAGTGATCACTAAAGAAGTGGTTTTGTTCTGGGTCTAATACTTCTAATAATGCATCACTTGGATCACCTTTGTAATCAGCACCCATCTTATCAATTTCATCAATCAAGAATACTGGGTTGATAACTGTAGCTTTTTTCATTCCTTGAATAATTCTTCCAGGAAGAGATCCAAGATATGTTCTACGATGTCCTCTAATTTCAGCTTCATCTCTTACACCACCCAAAGACATTTTTACAAATTTTCTTTCTAATGATCTCGCAATAGATTTCGCTAAAGATGTCTTACCTACTCCTGGAGGACCGACTAAACATAGTATTGGGCTATTTAGATTACCTGTCATTTGTTTAACAGCTAAATATTCCATTACTCTATCTTTGACTTTTTCTAAACCATAATGGTCTTCATCTAATACACCACGAACAGAATTTAAATCCTCATTATCTTCTGTTTCTTGCCACCATGGTACTTTTAAAAGCCAATCAAGATAACTACGTTCAACACTTGCCTCACCACTTCCTGGTGGCAGCATTTCATATCTTTGCAATTCTTCAAGAGCTCTTTCTTTTACATGCTCTGGATATGGATTGTTGTTAATCATTTCCCTAAGCTCTGTAGTATCATCTGTAATATTTGATACATCACCAAGTTCTTCTTTAATTGCTTTTAAACGTTCACGTAAATAATATTCTTTTTGACTATCATCAATACGTTCTTTTACTTTGTCATTAATATCTGCTTCAATCTGTGTAAAACGTTGTTGTTTTTCTAATTCAGAAATAATCATCAACATACGTTCATTGACACGATTCTCTTCCAATAGTTTTTGTTTTGTATTTTGGTCCAACATAAAATACTGAGAGAATTGATCAGTTAAAGTAACTGAATTTACACCTTGAGATAATTGGCGAATGACATCTGGTGGAAATGCAGTAGTTAAATTTGAAGTATGTTCAAATTCATTAATGATACGTTTCACAAGTGCCATTTCTTCTTGTGTGTCACCTTTGATTTCAGGCATCTCTTCAATATCTGCAGTAAACAATCTAGGTTCATCATATAAATGAATTAGTTTTGCACGCGAAATACCGGAGAATGTGACACGCATGAAGCCTTCTTTTCTTCTTACAACTTTTATTTTAGCTAGTGTACCTACACGGTATAAATCATCTTCTGTTGGATCATCTACCATAATATCTTTTTGACAAACAATCCAAACTAGACGGTCATGATATGCTTCTGCATCTTCTACAGCTTCAATTGATTTCTTTCTTCCTACTTCAATCATTACATCTTGACCAGGAAAAAGAATTATTCCACGTGTACAAATAACAGGTAGTTTCATATATTTTTTGTTCTGCATAAGTGTACCTCCTATTCCTATTTACAAAATAAGACGCATAGCGTCTTATTTTATTTTATTTTTTTGCATTGTCTTTTAAGAAAGTTAATGCTTTTTGATTTGCAACATCCATTTCAATCATTTCGCTAGAAATCATGGATTTCACTTGATCAAATTCCATTTGATACATATCGGCGATATCTTGAAGTTGCTTATCAATTTCTTCTTGTGTTGGTTTTAATTCTTCCAATTCAGCAATCTTTTGTAAAGCAAGACGAATCTTTACAGTCTTTTCTGCATTTTCAGAATAATCAGCTTTCAAATCATTTACAGTCTTACCCATCATCTGTAGATATTGTGGTAATTGCATACCATATGCTTGAATTTGAGAAGCCAATTGATTGATTTGTGCATTCACTTCATCATCTACTAATACATCTGGCAATTCCACTGTAATATGGTCAATTAATTGTTCCATCAAAGCATTATCTGCTTCTTGTTCAGCAGAAGCCTTCTTAGAATTTTCAATTCTTTCTTTGATTGTATTCTTTAAATCATCAACTGTTTCTACATCTTTGATATTTAAATCTTTCGCAAAATCATCATCAAGATCAGGAACAACCTTTTTCTTAACTTCATTTACTTTTACTTTAAATACAGCATTGGCACCTTTTAAATCTTCAGCATGGTATTCTTCAGGGAAAGTAACATTCACTTCTACTTCATCACCTGCTTTAGTACCTACTAATTGATCTTCAAAGCCAGGAATGAATTGTTTAGAACCAAGTTCTAAATCATATCCATCAGCTTTTCCTCCATCAAAAGGTACATCATCTTTAAAGCCTTCATAGTTGATATTCACTGTATCACCATTTTCAGCCTTATCTTCTTTCACTTCCATTTCTGCATATTGATTTCTCATTCTATCAATTTCAGCATTGATTTCATCATCACTTGCATTTGTTTCGCTTACTTTATACTCTAAGCCTTTATAATCTTTTACTTCTACTTCAGGGTTAACAGCGAAAGTATATACAAGATCAACTTTTGTATCATTAACATCTTTTATATCTAATCTAGGTTGTGAAATTGGTTTTAAATCATTTTCATCTAAAGCAGTACGCATCCATTCATTTGCGTTTTCATCTACTGCTTCCATAAAACGTTCCACACTTGATACTCTTTTTTCTACTAGGTTCTTAGGTGCTTGACCTTTTCTAAAACCATCGATTTCAACTTTTTTAGCTAGCTTATCAAATGCTTTTTCAACTGCTTTTTTCCATTCATCACCTTCAACAGTGACAAATAAATCAACCATAGACTTTTCTTTTAATTCAAAATTTGACATAAATTTGCTCCTTTATCTAATGTGTCATGTATTATAACATACTATTCATTTTCAGTGGCATTTAGCACTCAGCCTTTTTACCTGCTAAATCATACAAGAAAAAATTAGCACTGTCAATTAATAAGTGCTAATTCATTTCTTTGATTTTATTTTTAATTTCTATAAAAGATGTATCATCCTCTAATATATCACTTAGCTCATCGATCACTTCTACCGCAAGAGAATATCCATCTTCTTTTTCATAGTTAATTGGTAAAGCCATATAACATTTATGAATTAATAATGAGCGACACATTCCATATAATGCAGGATAATCATTTTCAACCCATTCTGATAAGAATGATATTGCGCTTAAGAATCCTTCACTTTGTGCAACTGGGATAACTGAATCTCCGTAAAACGTATATTCTAATCCATTCTTTATCACAACAAATTCTTCTTTGATTTCCTGCTCTGCTAATAATTCAATCATTAATGAAGCAGCTTCTGGACAAGGATCTTTTTCTAAGAAATCTTTGATTTCTACAATAAAGTCTCTTAAGTTTCTATTTTCTAATAATTCAACAGCTCTTAATTGACTTTTGTCATTCCCTTTTAACAGATGCAATACTTTATCAATTGGTATTTCATTGTTTTGTTGTTTGTCACTGATCGCATATTGAATATCACGTTTTAAAAGAATAAGCTTTTCCTCAAACTCTTTTGGGATATAAGGCATCGCTAATTCTTCTTTTATTTTAAATAATGCTGCATCATATTCCTTGCGGTTTACTTTATCTTCAATATCCGCAAGTATTTCATCATAATATTTCATCTTTCACATTATACCTAACCAAAACAAAATAAAAAAGCGTCCTCGAGGGGATTCGAACCCTTGACCGTCCGCTTAGAAGGCGGGTGCTCTATCCAGCTGAGCTACGAGGACAGCATATATAAAATATCAAACCATCGCGATGTTTTCAAGTTTTTTCATATGTCATTTTTTGAACTTTTATATCATCATCATGAAATGTGACTATCATATAACTTGGTTTTGAACCATCTCGGTTATGATGAATACTACCAGGATTCAAGAATAATACCCCTTCTGCTTCTATTTCTTGATAGGAATGTGTATGTCCAAAACATACGATATTGCAATGATTTAAGTCTGCTTTACTCTTTAATTGAGATAAACTTCCAAAGAATAAATCATGATGACCATGTATAACATATAATCTATGATTGCCAATTTCTAATACGCGAAATGGTGGAAAAGAATTATATAAATCATTATTGCCTTGTACTACAGCAAATCCATCTAAAAGATATGGTGGTAAAGCCGCATCTCCACAATGAATAAAATAATCAGCATCAAAATGTTTTTCTTTCACATAAGTTAATGCATCTAAATCTCCATGATTATCACTGACAATAACTACTTTAATACTTCTTGTCATAGAAACATTATATCAAATACTACATAAATCATGATATGATATTAAAAAGGTAAATTATGAACTTATATCCATACAACAACTACATTTTATTAGCATCCGCAATTCTTTTATTAGTTTTTATTATTATCACTTTAGTTCATTTATCAAAAATGAATAAGAGTATTAAATCTCTTAATTCTAATAAAGATGTTATGAATACTTCTTTAAAACGTATGCAGATTAAATCAACTGTCATTAAAGAAGATAGAGAAGAAAAAAGAAAAAAGAATGCATGGCTAAAAACTGCTCTACCTATCGCCTTTGCGATTCATACCATATATAAGAAAAATGATGATATGGTTGGTTTAAAAGGTTATGAAAAAGCAACACGTGTTTATTTAAAGAATGCACAGAATAATCGAAAGTTAGTGCAAAGTGTTCAAAAAGCAATTATAGGAAAAAAGAAATGATTACTCATCATTTCTTTTATTTAATGCTTCAAATACATTATTGGCGACTTCATCAGGTAAAACATTTTTTAATTCATCTATGCTCGCATTTTTAATATTCGTAAAGTTTTTAAATGTCTTCAATAACATTTTCTTTCTTTTTGGGCCTACCCCTTCTATTTCATCCAATATAGATTTTGTCTGTGCTTTTGATCTTAGCTTTCTATGATAATTAATCGCAACACGATGCACTTCATCTTGCATGCGCGTTAGTAAAAAGAATAAAGTAGAATTCTTATCAATTGGTATGATTGAGCCATCTGTGTCCATTAACGCATTCGTATTATGATGATCATCTTTTACAAGACCCATTAGTTTTATTCGATCACTTAATCCTAAAGAATCTAATATTTCTTTCGTTGCTTGAATTTGAATAAAACCACCATCCACTAAAATACCATCGGGAAGTCTACCATCATCTTTCAATAATCTAAAATATCTTCGATATGTTACTTCTTTCATCGAATCAATATCACTATTCTTTGTATGTAATTTATATAATCGATAACTGTTTTTATCAGGTATTCCATCTTCATATACAACACAACTAGCTACTGTAAAAGAGCCACTAATATGGGAGTTGTCAAATAATTCCACTCGATTCATTGGATGATTTGCAAGATGGCTCAATTCTTCTACAGCTAATTCAGTTTTTTCACTTTGTTTCTCAACAGTATCAAATTTTAGATTTAATTGTCTTTTCGCATTTTCTATACACATTTTAATTAAATGATTTTTATATCCTTTTTGTGGTTGGAATATTTTAAAATCTAAAACTTCTTTTAAAGCTTCAATATCAACATCTAAAGGTAATACCAATTCTCTAGCACTTGGATGATCTTGATAATATTGAATGATAAAGGAAATAAATTCATCTTCACCATCACCATATAATGGACGTATTTTAAATTCTTTATTTAAAATTGTTCCATTTCTCACTAAGAATCCAGTAATAGAAATATAACCACGATCAACATAATATGCGAAAACATCACGGTTGCCACGATGATCGATTTCTATATTTTGTTTATCATTCACAATCTTATCGATAGATTCAATTAAGATTTTATATTCTTGTGCTTTTTCAAAATTTAGATTTTCGCTTTCTTTCATCATATTGTTTTCTAAAGAAAGACGTACATCTTTGGTATCACCATTTAAAAACTTCGTCACAGCATTTGTATAATCTTTATAAACATTATCATCAATTTCAAATTGGCATGGGCCTAAACATTGCCCCATATGATAATACAAACAAACTTTATCATGCATCTTATTACATCTACGGAATGGGTATAAAGTCTGTAATAGTTTTAGAGTATTCTTAGCTGCACCAGCATCTGGAAATGGACCAAAATATTTTGCTTTTTTATCCTTTTTCATATCTCTAGCAATAGAAATACGTGGATACTTTTCTTTAGTTAATTTGATATATGGATAACTACTATCATCAATAAATTGAATATTATATTTTGGACGATATTTTTTAATTAAATTGATTTCTAAAACAAGAGCTTCTTTCTCTGTTTTTGTCACAATAAAATCAAAGTCTTCAATATTACTAACTAATTTTGTAGTCTTAAAATCGTGTGATCCAGTAAAATATTGATTCACACGATTATGTAAATCTTTAGCCTTACCAACATAAATAATTTCATTGTATTTATTCTTCATCTGGTAACTACCAGGAAGATGCGGTATATTAGCTAACTTTGCTTTGATATAATTTTTATCCATCTTATTTTAATTTTACTACAGTTGCCCCGGTTCCACCTTCTTGAGGCATTCCAATGCGATATTCTTCTACTTCTTTATTTTTATCAAGGTATTGATGTACTGCTTTTCTAAGTTTTCCCGTACCATCACCATGGATAATACGACATTGTTTTAAACCATGTAATTTAATTTCAGAAAAGTAATCACCTAATTTCACCATTGCATCTGAAACACTCATACCAATTAAATTACATTCTAAAGAAACACTAGAATACATATTCTTATCTTTAAAATGAATTGAAGTATTATTCTCATGTTTCATCTTCGGTATAACATGTGCGCTTGGTCGAATTTGGTCACTTTTTACATGCATTTCTCTACCATTTAAACGTACTGTAATATCCTTCTTTTTTATTTTAATGATTTCACAAACTTGATTGCTTGATCTTAATTCAACTGCATCACCAACTTGAAAACTATAATCTTCATCTTCAAATTCTTCTTCCATCGTTTCTGATACAAGATCATTCAATAATTTTTTCTTATCAATTAATTCATGATATTTGAGATCTGCATTCTTATTACGTAATTCAGATAAGATTTCATCTGCTTCTTCTTTAACTGATTCAATATATGAATTCGCTTCAGATTCAAGATTATATTTCCAATCATCTTTTTCTTTTTGAAATTGTTTAATCTCTTTATCAAGCTTTGCTCTATCTTTTTCAAAACTCTCAATTTTTGAATTTAACAATTCTTCTTTTTCACTGATTTCTTGCATTTGAAGTTCTAAACGTTCAATCAACTTTTCTTCATCTGTTTTCGACTGTTCTTTTAAAAAGCGAGCATATTTTACCAACTCTTTTGGTAATCCATATTTTTCAGCTACATCAATTGCATTCGATGAGCCTGTTTGTCCTTCAATATAACGATATGTAGGCATTAAATTCTCCATATCGAATTCAACACTTGCCAGTAAAATATCAGCATGTCTTTTACCATATGCTTTCATTCTAGAAAAATGCGTAGTAACAATTGTCATACACTCCTTTTCTCTTAGCATATTCAATAAAGCAATCCCAATACTTTCGCCTTCTTTTGGATCAGTTCCACTTCCTAATTCATCTAATAAAACTAAACTATCACTGGTCGCATATTCACATATTTCAGCTTGTTTTTTTACATGTGCACTAAATGAAGATAATGAAGAAACAACACTTTGATCATCTCCAATATCTTCAAATACGCGATCAAAGAAAGGAATACTAGCACTTTCACATGGTAAAGGATATCCACTATAAGTCATTAAAACAAATAGTCCTATGATTTTTAATGATACTGTTTTACCGCCAGTATTTGGTCCTGTTATTAAAAGCATATGAATTGGATCAATCACATGATATGAATTCGCCACAACAAGTTTTTCATCAATTAAAGGATGTCTTGCTTTTTCTATAACTAGTGCTTTTTCATTCGTTAATGTAGGACATGTTGCATCATGTTTCTTACCCCAATTGGCTTTCGCAAATATGACATCCAAAATAGTCGCTGTATTTAAATTAGCTAAACACTCTTCCGCAATCAAATGAACTTCATTGGATAATTTACGCAATATACGATCTACTTCTTCTTTTTCTCTTGATAATAGTTCTTGTTTTTTATTATTTGCTTTCACTAGTGATTCAGGTTCAATATATGATGCTTGCCCACTTGAACTATCCCCATAAACAAGTCCACCAAATTGATTCTTATCAGAAGCTTTGACTAATACAACAGCACGATTTGCTCGATATGCAACTATTCCATCTACGATAGAATCACGATTCGCTTGAATAAACTTTTGCGCAACTTGTGTTATTTCTGCATCAATACCACGTAATCCTCTTCTTATATCTTTTAATTCACTACATGCACTATCTAAAACATTTCCATAATCATCTATACAAGATTCTAATGATTTTAATACTTTTTCATGCACAATTAGTGTATTTAATAAATCATCTAAATTAGTATGCTCTATATTATTTAAATTATCTTGATATTTTTTAATACCTTGTATGCCTTGTATAAAATATTTAATATCATTTAACTCTTGTGCACTTAATAAACTACCTTTATTTGCTTTTCCAAAAGTATCCGATAAGTCTTTAATACCATAAAAAGGCATCGTCTCATATTGATTTAAGATGCTTAAAGCTTCTTTAATATAATTCAAATTCCTTTTAATCATTAATGGATCAAAGCTAGGTAATTCTTCTTCCATCATTTCTTTAGAAAGAGAAAAACTGCTATATTGCATAGCATCTTTGATAATAAGATTTAATTCTAAGCTTTCTATAATTGACATAATTAATTATTTAATTCTTCTACTGCCTCAACATATCCATTATCAATTAGCCAAGTTTCTAATTGATTCTTATATTCATTTTGTAAATCTTTACCATTATCTAATAATTCCGTAAACGCATTCGCGTCTAACATTTCATTTCCTACATTACTAAATACGATAGATACAACTTGGTTAATTGGTTTAATAATAGAATTCTCTACTAAAATATTGCCATTTTGAAATAAAGGAGTATTTAAAAGGAAGCCTAATCCTAAGATAAAAATAAATGACTCTAATGAACTTAATAGACCACCTAGTATAGAATCTACTTCTTTTAATACTGGTAATTGTTTAATTGATTTAAAGAATAAATCAATAAATATAAATGCAATACGTATCACAATAAATAACAATACAAACCAACAAATTCGATTAATAAAATGTCTTGTGGCACTTTCAAATACTGTATGTTCTAAGACACCTAAATTGACTGGCCACAAACTAATATATTTCGCCAATATATCACTTAATAAATAAGAAACATAAAAACTTACAACTGTCACAACAAGCGATAATAAACTTCTTACAAATCCCTTTTTATAACCAAAATAGAATAGTAATACTATTAACGCTACTAAAATAATATTAAATGGTAATACCCAACTTTCACTAACTTTAATCATATTTCCCCTACTTTCCACAATATCATAATCAAATATTTTTATATGTTCAATTACAATGTTAAAATAATACCATGAGTAATATATATTCCATAAACTTACAGGCAAATGAAGAAGATAAACTATTTGAGACTTTTAAAGATACTGCTGTAACACCACCAAAATATGCTAAATGGCAACTACGTCCAGAGAACTGTGTTATCACTTGTTATGAAAGTGGAAAAACTGTTTTCCAAGGAAAAGATGCCTCTATTTATGCATCCGCATTTATTCAACAAGAAGATGAAATATTCCCACAAGCTGGATCAGATGAGGTTGGTACTGGCGATTATTTTGGACCAGTATGTGTATGTGCTGCCTATGTTGATAAAACAAATGAAGAATTCTTATTGAATTTGAAAGTAAAAGATTCTAAGGCAATCTCTGATCAAACAATATTGGATATCGCTCCTAAAATTATGAAACAGATACCTTATACAATATTAATTCTAGATAATCCAAAATATAATGCTGTTCATAAAACAAATAACTTAAATGAAATTAAATCAAAATTGCATAATCAAGCTTATATTAATTTATCTAAAAAAATAACATTGCCTGCATTAAAGGTAATTGATCAATTCACTCCAGAAAAATCTTATTATGCATATTTAAGAAATGAAAAAATTGTAATCAGAGATATCTCTTTTTATACAAAAGCAGAGAATAAATATATTAGTGTGGCATGTGCCTCCATTATTGCAAGATATGCCTTTTTACAAGAATTCGAAAAAATGGAAAAGAAATATAATATGCAATTTAAAAAAGGTTCTGGTAAAGAAGTCGATATTTGCGCAAAAGAATTTGTTGAGAAATATGGCTTTGATGCCTTAGAAGATGTCGCAAAAATTCACTTTAAAAATACAGAAAGGATCGAATGATATATTCGATCCTATTTTTCTGGGTTTTCAATTTTTTCGATATTCAATGAAATTGTATTTTCTAATTTCTTTAATTCAATTCCAGCTGCTCTTAACATTCTTTTTGATGCGATATTTGTATCTACACCATTATATTTATCAGATTCATATACAATCTTCTTAATACCAGATTGAATAATTGCTTTGGCACATTCATTACATGGAAATAATGAAACATAAATTGTGCATCCTTCTAGATTCGTTTTCGCATTTAGAATCGCATTCAATTCTGCATGAACAACAAATGCATATTTAGTGTCTAAGACATCTCCTTCTCTTTCCCATGGAAATTCATCATCAGAACAACCTTTTGGGAAGCCATTATATCCAATAGACACAACATGATTATTATCATCTACAATCGCTGCACCTACACTTGTATTTGGGTCTTTTGATCTTTTCGCTGATAGGTGTGCTAATCCCATGAAATACTCTTCCCAGTTTAATACATCTAATCTTTTGCCCATATTTATTCTCCTTTTATTCCATCTTGAATCAAAGTGCCCGATTCATAGATTTTATCTAATTTGACAGCCATTTGATTTACATAATCAATTAAACCAATTTCTTTTTCTTTATTCAATATAGAAATATCAGACGCTGTATATCTTGGATCATTGATTCTTAAATAATTATTCGCTGGTATTTGAAAAGCTAAAAATACGAATAGAATACATGTTGTAATTATTCCATGCATCTTTAATTTCTTATTATCTTGGAGCAATATAAAGGAAACTAGTAATCCTACAACAAATCCACCTAAATGACCTTCATATGCAATACCAGGCATAAAATTGATCCAAAAATTGACTAAATAGATTTGTGTTAAGCTCATTCTTACTTGAGGTATCTTCCACATACCTTTTTGAATTAAATAAAAAGTATACGCTGCCATCAATCCATATAAGCCACCAGATAAACCAACTGCTATCGTATTACCTGCTAATATGAACATAAATAAAGAGCCGCCTATAATCGATAAAAGTAGGATTGTTAAGAATTTCTTTTTACCAAAAACTATTTCTATAAATCTACCAAGATTCATTAAAGAAATCATATTCACAGCAAAATGCATTAAATTGACATGAATAAAGCCACAGGTTAATAATCTCCACCATTCACCTGCCATTATAAATACTTTGTAATAAGCACCAAGAAGAATACCTGTTTCAGCATTTGTGTTCATCTTTATTACATTAGAAAGAAGAAAAAATATAAAACAGATTCCAACAATCACATATGTAACAATAGGCTTTTTATTCTGCAAAGATTTACCCCTCTCTTAATTTATTTAATAATTCGGTGAAATAAGTTGGTAATGGTGCTTCAAAATGCATTTCTTCATTCGTTGTAGGATGTATTAAAACTAATTCACTTGCATGAAGCACTTGACCATTTGTCTCAAAGTCTTTTAATTTTTTTCCATATTTTTCATCCCCAAGAACTGGATGATGAATATATTTCATATGTACTCTAATCTGATGTGTTCTACCTGTTTCTAATTCTGCTTTGATATATGTAGCACTTTTAAAACGTTCTAATACATGGAAATGTGTTCTAGCATCTCTACCATTTTTATCACTGATAGTCATTTTTTGTCTATCACGTGTATCTCTTGCGATTGGAGCATCTATTAATCCATCATTATGTTCAATATTACCAGCTACAATTGCTAAATATGTTCGATGACAAGTTTTATCTGCTATTTGTTTAGAAATATTTTCATGTGCTTTATCATTTTTACATGCAACAATACAGCCAGTCGTATCCTTATCAATTCTATGTACGATACCTGGTCTAATCTTTCCGTTGATACCAGATAAATCTTTACAATGATATAAAAGCGCATTGACTAATGTTCCGCTTACAATACCAGGTGCTGGATGTACAATCATTCCTTTTGGTTTATTGATAACGATAATATCACTATCTTCATAAAGAATATCCAATGGAATATCTTCAGCTACTACATCAATTGTTTCATTATCAGGGATATCACAATAAATCTTATCTCCTAGCTCAACTTTATAGCTGCTTTTCACAACTTCTCCATTAACAAAAACAAGTTGTCCTTTTAACAACTCTTGCACTCTTGTACGAGATAAGTCACTATTTTTTGATAAATATTTATCAATTCTCTCGTTATTTTCTGTTTCTACTAGCCAGTTTCTTTCCATTTCTATCATCCAATAATATACATATTGCCAAAATAATAACGCCAACAGTTAGTGCTGCATCCGCAAAATTAAATACTGGAAAATTATATCCAAAGATATAAAAATCCAAAAAGTCTCTTACATAACCTAACATTACACGATCATATAAATTACCAAAGGCACCACCTAATATCAAGCCAAACGCAAATTTATAAAACCAATGTAATTCATATTTATAAATAATATAAAGAATGATGATAATCGCAACTACTGATACAATTGCCAATAGTTTTGTATTACCACTTAATAAAGACCATGCCATCCCTGTATTTTTTACATATGTAAGATGGAAAAAGTCTTCAATAATGACTAAATTATGCAATTTCGTTAATGTTTGCATTGCATATTTTGTCCATAAATCTACTAATACTACTAATAATATAAGAATAATAATCATATCTATTTCTCGAATTAAATAATATCATGAATTTAAGATAATAAAAGCTCAACTATTTGTTGAGCTGATAATCATTTAAAGCTTTTGCAATTTGATCTGGACATGATGTATCACGAAATCCACACTGTATACCTTCAAGAGCTTCTACTATTTCTTGAATTGTTCTACCTTGTACCAAACGAGATATACCTTTTAAATTCCCATTACATCCACCACTTACAGTTAAATTTTGAATGACATCATTTTCAATTTCAAAAATAAACTGTTTTGAGCATACACCTTTCGGTGTAAAAACAAAGCTTTCAGACATGATTAATAATTCTCACGTTTTACTTCGAAATATGCTTGTGGATGTGCACACACTGGGCATTTTTCTGGTGCTTCTAGTCCAACAACTGTATATCCACAGTTTCTGCATTGCCATACAACTTCAGTATCTTTTTTAAATACAGAACCATTTTCTAAATTCTCTAAAAGCTTTTTATAGCGTTCTTCATGTTCCTTTTCGATTGCGGCAACACCACGGAATTGTTCCGCAATTTCTAAGAATCCTTCTTCTTCTGCTTCTTTCGCAAAAGTTGCATACATATCAGTCCATTCATAGTTTTCGCCTTCAGCAGCTTGTTGTAAATTAACTTTTGTATCTAAGATACTGCCACCTTGTAAGTGCTTAAACCACATCTTAGCATGTTCTTTTTCATTTAAAGCAGTTAGCGCAAAGAAGTCTGCGATTTGTTCATAACCTTCTTTTTTCGCTTTAGAAGCCCAATAGTCATACTTATTTCTAGCCTGACTTTCACCTGCAAAAGCTGTTTGTAAATTCTTTTCTGTTTTTGTACCTTTTAAATTCATCATTGTGTCCTCCTTTTTTAATTATGCGTGAATACCCATTAACATACAAGTGATTTGAATTTTGCTTTCCCATATGTCAGTACAAGATAAATGATAATAATATCTAAAATGCAATATACAATTAGAATGACATTGAAATAATCTCCGAAGTCATTGAAATATAATACAAAGAAGATAATGCATACCCCAATCGCTAATAGAAATGGAACCATTATCGATAAAAATGAAGAAAGAGATCTTTTAATTACTACAACTTCATTGTCATATTCTAATTTAGGAAATCTTAAATTGATTAATAAACCTAAAAAACTAACAAATATTGCCGTCACAAATAAGAATATGAAGCTAGTTATATAATAAAACACATCCAAGTGGAGAATTAATCCAACAGCTATAGCTAGAAGCATCGTTGGAATGATTACAACAATTAAATTGACTAATATTTTAGAGAAGAAAATAGATTCTGTTTTAATAGGTAAACTCTTTAATAACCACATGGTTTTAGCTTCCAGTGAAATAGAAACACCAGTTGTACATACCATTTGTCCAAATGTTGCAATCACAAGAATACAAGCGTGGGCAATCATCCAATACATATCCTTTGGAATTGATGTGATGAATTCTCGAACAAATGGTAATTCATCCCTTAACATATAAGCTACATATACAGCAGTAATAATCATAATAATTAAACTACCAAGTGTATTAAAGAAATACATGAAATTAGAGAAATATCTTCTAATTTCTTTCTTTAATAAAGTCCAAAATAATCCATTCGATTTCGATTGTTTTAATTTGAAGTCTTTTACATGATAACCTTGTTCAGCTTTACCATTGATACGAACAATCAATTTTGAATAAATAAATATTAAACAAGAAATAGCTAGAATACCGAATACATATAACAGAGCTAAAGATAAAGCATTTACTTTTACAGTACCTTCAAAGAATAATTTTGCACTAATTAAATAATCTAATGCTTTCGTCATTTGTGTGCCAATCGCACCAGGATTTTCCCCAAAACTATTACCTAATCGAAATGAGAATACATAGATTAAGATAAAGCCAAGAATTGTTAATATATTTTGGATTAAAGTACTATACTTTTTCCCTGCCGAAATTGACTTAATACCTATACCAATAAAAGAAGCTAAAGTAACTGGGATCAATGGGAATGCAATAAATCCAATGATTGTTGAAATATAAAACATGATTCCACATTTTGCAAAAATACCATAAATAATCATGGATGGTAACACAAAAAATGCTGAATATAAATATTCAATAATCAAGAATACAACAATCTTAGAAATAACAATATGATTCTCTTTGATTGGAAAAGATCGTAACATGTCATAATCTTTGAATCCAAATAAAACACCTTGAGCAGTTGAAATACCAACAAGGAATGTTAGAAATGTCGCACCAGAAATCATCGTCAATGGAACAAGTTGTAAGTCAATATCTTTATAGACTTCCATCAACAAAAACGAATAATAAACTGATAAACCAAACATCACAAGAAAAGAAATAACACTAGAAGGTATTTTGATCTTTCTATCTTTCTTACTATTTGTTTGTAGAAGTTGATTTTGTAGTTGGATTTTAATAATTGTAAATAACTGATTCATTATTCAATCTCCAAAAAGAATTTTTCAAGGGATTCACCTTCCGCTAGTATTTCACTTGTTTTACCATTTCGAATAATATTCCCTGATTTTATAATTGCGATTTCATCACAAAGGTTTTCAACAACTTCTAAGACATGAGATGAAAAACAAACACTTCCACCATTAGAACATAATTGTTTTAATCTTTCTTTCATCAAATAAGCAGCCTTTGGATCTAATCCAACAAATGGTTCATCTAAAACCAAAAGCTTAGGTTGATGTATGAATGCAGAAATCAAAGCGATTTTTTGTTTCATACCATGTGAATAAGATTTAATTTGATCACCTAAATAATCATACATTTCAAATTCTTTTGATAATTCTTCAATTCTTGCTGTTTTTGTTGCACTATCAATTTGAAAAACATTAGCGATAAAGTTCAAATATTGAATACCTGATAAATTTTCATATAAGTCTGGATTATCAGGTAAATATGCAGTTAACGACTTTGCCGAAATTGGATCTTTTAAAATATCTACGCCATTAATTTTTATTTGACCACTATCAAAGTCAAGAATCCCAACTGCACAACGTAATGTTGTAGTTTTACCTGCACCATTATGACCAATAAAACCAAAAATTTCCCCTGGTTTTACATGAAAAGAAACACCATGCAGGATTTCTTTTTCATTAAAACTTTTATGTAAATCAATAATTTCTAACATATCACTCCTCCTTTGTAGGATTATTTACTTTTTTACATATATTCATTATACATGAGAACATATATTAAAAAACTAATTGAACATACATTAGATATATCTACATTCTTTCTATCTTATAATAGTTGTATTTTATATATCATTTGTGCATGTCTAAATAATTCAAAAATTAATACATTTCATGTCCCCATAACAATTCTATTATTAATCATTTCTTATCTTGATTTAAAAACGAAAGAGATTCCATTACCCTACAGCCTATTATTTATACTTTTTAATTTGATGAATCATCATACTATCTATCCAGAATCTAATATTATTATTCTTTTCCTAATTCTATTATTTTGTATATTTGGATGGATGGGTTTTGCGGATTTATTCTATTTAATTGGCATTTCTTTTTTAATTCCCTTTCAATTTATTTTTATACTTCCAATTGCATGCCTGTTCACAGTTGCTTTTGCAATAATAAAAAGAAATGATATTGATCATGAAATACCATTTCTTCCCTTTTTAACTCTTTCTACATTTGTGATTATTGCTTTACTATAGGAAATTCAAACCAGAATGTACTACCTTCTTTATATTTAGAATTCACTCCATATTTAGCTTCATGCAATTCTAAAATCTTTTTAACTATGGATAAGCCAATACCACTACCTTCATGTGTATGTCTTTCATGTTTCTTATCCACTTTAAAATATCTATCCCAGATATGTACCAAATCTTCTTCTTTTATTCCTTCACCAAAATCTTGAATTTGGACTTGCACAGAATCATCTGTGATGGTTTCTTTTACAATAATATGTTTATCTTCTAATGTATAATGCACTGCATTTTGCATTAGATTATTGAATACTTGTTGAACACG
>CACXEN010000064.1 GCA_902766675.1 uncultured Erysipelotrichaceae bacterium | reverse complement strand
TATGCACAACGTTCCATCGACTTTTTGACAGGTGTATGTTATTCCCTTGACGCAAAAATTGAAAAGATTGGGCATAACTTAATTGTTTGTGCTCCTAAAAATGTTGGATTAGAAGGCACAATTACATTAGGAGAATAGTTTTTAAAGATGAAGAATTATACGATATATAGAAGTTCACGCAAAGACTATGCAGAGTGCGATATATTTGAAAATGGAGAAGTAATTCATAAAGCATATATTAAGAAAGGTACAACATCTCCAGCTTTTATAGACAGCGCAAAAATACATCTGCAAAGTGAATATGATGTTGAACAAACATTAATTCCAGGTGTCACAAAACGTATCGTAAAATATCTTCATCAAGATATTAAATTTGCGGAAATCCAATGGAATAGTGATGAAACTTATACACTTCGTTTTCCGGATGATGCATTTCAAATCATGCGACTAGATGGTGAAACATTTGCGTTTAGAAAAGGCGAAAAAACAGTCGCAATGATATCTCGTTATAAAGGAGATCGTGTTTCCATTCAATCGGATTATTCTTATGAACCAATTTATTCTGTGGAATGCGAAGAAGATATATCTACACAATGTTTGATTATCGTTTTTGGATTTCCAATTCTATACTTTGGATTCTAGAAGAGGAAATATATGAGTGAATTAACAAGAGCAACGAAAAAGAAGAAAAAGAAAACAACAACGTCTAATTCCATGCGATTATCAAAAGCGGAAAAAGAGTTAATCAAGAATTATCGCAAATGTAATGTATTGGAAAAGAAGATTGTGTCGCTTGTATGTGAAAAAGCAGCGGGAGATCTCAAAGACGCAATTGGCGTATTAAAAAACATACCAACAGATATGCAGTAGTTGCATATTTGTTTTAAATAAGAGGAGAAAGAAATATGAAGAAGTTAGGTGTATTATTGCTAGCACTATCTTTAGTGGGTTGTGCAAAAATTGAAGAGGCATTGGAAATCAATCAAGAGGAAGAAGTTGTTGAAGAAGAACAACCAGAACAAGAAGAAACTAGTGTTTATTCAAAAGTTTGGGCAGTCGCACCTGAAATTGAAGTGGATAATGTCAAAATGATGATGCCATTTGATAAACAAGAAGTAAGTGTGGATGGCACAACTGCGTTAGTTGATCTCAATAAAATAGGCTATCCACAACAGTGGGCTAGCGATGAATATGATTGTGATGCAGTTATTGTCGCAATTGATGGAAATCATGGCATATACAATTATGAAGCGAAAGCAATTTATCCAGCTTCTGTAAGTATTCACTCAGCGCCATTTGCACAAGGCATAGGCCCTGCACGTGTCACTACAGATGATGGTGTAAAAATTATGTATGGAGCTGGTAATACACAAAATGATACTGCTTTCTATTTCACAGATGACTATAAAACAATTCGTGATGTACCATCAAAAAATTATGAATATGATCCATATGATACAGAAACGAAAACATCATTCGTTGCGATCAAAGATAATAAATTAGGTGTTGCGACACCACAAGGTAAAGGCAATTATACCTTTACTGCTACTAGTGCTAGTTTTCCAAGTGAATTTGTGGCACCAGTATTAGATGGGAATTATCATATTACCGACTATAAAGTATGTGATAAAGATGGCAATGTAGTAGCTGGTATTATTTCTGGCAATGGTCCATATAATGAAGGAAGTTATATTAATGGTTTCTATACCATTGGAACACCAGACGCAAAAACATTGGTGAATGCGACTGGAGAATATGCAATTGGAGATTATTCCTATCAAGCAGTTGGTTATTTCTCAGATGGCTATTGCCCTGTAAAGAAATATGGAAAATGGGGATATATTGATGAAAATGGAGATGAAGTAACAGACTTCATATTTGATAATGCAACATCACTATATGATGGAAAAGCATATGTGTTATATGGTGGCGTGTATGGTGTATTAGATATCAAAGGTTCAATAGAAAATGATATTCCACTGACTCTTGCGACATGTTATCACATTTCACAAGGGGAAGAACCTATTGGTGTTTTAGAAGTCCATGTAAAAGAATTAACAATTCGTGGAGGTGCCGGACCAGAGTATGCTTCTGTTGGTAATAGCCACATAGGAGCTAAATATAATGTATTTGAAATAAAAGAAGTATCTGGCTATACATGGTATCGTATATCGAATTATTCATGGATTCCTAGTGATGGTGATTGGACTACATATACAAAAGGTGAAAAACTAATTTATTAAGAAATCAAGCTGTTCTTGTTTTAGATAGTATAATAATGGTAATTATGAAAAATCTATTTAAGAAAAAAGCATTTAAAATCGGAGTGCCAATTGCGCTTGCAGTAATATTAGGATTGGTATTGTTTTTCACATTGAATCAACAAAATGGATATGATGAAAATGCAATATTTGGAAGTCGCGTATCTGATTTAAACCGTGCGAATCAAAGTGTTTCTGGAGATACACGTTTTAGTGGTGTTGTGGAATCCCAACAAAGTGTTCAATATAAAAAGAATGGTGAACGTAAGATTGAAGAAATCTATGTTAAGGTCGGAGACACAATCAAAAAAGGTGCGAGTCTATTCCGCTATGATGTAAAGGAATCAGAAAATAGCATTGCCCAAGCACAATTAGATATAGAAGGAAAACAACAAGAAATTAATATTTTGGCAGCGGATCCTTCTACGGAGGCACAAATTGCAATACGCCAAGCAGATATAGAAATTCGAAAACTAAAAAATGATATCGCATCATACCAACAAGAAATTGATAATGCGATTGTGAAATCAGATATAGATGGCATTGTAAAAGCTGTAAATGAAACAGGTGTTAGTGCCCAAGGTATGGATGCACCAATTGTTGAAGTAATGGAAATTGGCGAATATCGTGTCAAAGGAAAAGTAGATGAACAACAGATATATGCACTAACAGTTGGTGATGAAATGAGAGTCATTTCTAGAGTGGATGAATCAAAGAGTTGGATTGGTGTTTTACAAAAGATTGAAACAGAACCAGAGAATAATGAAGAAAATTCACTTGGAAATGATACAAGTGCTAGAGCATCTTCTTATCCATTCTATGTAGCATTAGAAGATACAGAAGGTTTGATGCTAGGACAACATGTATTTGTGGAATTATCAAATGGCATGGATATGGATTTAGATTTAAGTGGCATTTGGTTAGATTTAGGATATGTCGTACATGAAGAAGATGGGACATATGCATGGGTTTCAGAAAACGGGAAATTGAAAAAAAGACCTGTTGAAGTTGGAGAAACCAATGAAGAAATGTATATTGAAGAAATCGTATCTGGTTTAGAAGATTCCGATATTATCGTTTGGCCAGATGAAACATATACAGAAGGCATGCAAGTAATCGATGCTTCGGAGGCTTCCGAATGATTCTCGATCTTGCGCATGTAGATAAGAATTATGGGAACGGAGAAATCGTTGTACCAGCTCTAAAAGATGTGAATCTGCAGATAGAAGAAGGGGAATATGTTGCGATTATGGGACCTAGTGGTTCTGGTAAAACAACCCTGATGAATATTATCGGCTGCCTAGATAGAATGGATAGCGGTACATATTTTTTGGATGGAAAAGATATTCAAGCGCTCAATGAAAATGAATTATCAGATGTGCGTTTAAATAAAATTGGTTTTGTATTTCAAACTTTCCAATTATTAGCTTCAGATAAAGCGATTGATAATGTGGCTTTACCTTTAATATACGCTGGTGTAAATAAAGAAGAGCGATATGAGAAAGCAAAAAAAGCTTTGGAGATGGTAGGTTTGGGTGAACGTTGTGAATTCTATCCAAATCAATTATCTGGTGGTCAAAAGCAACGTGTCGCAATCGCAAGAGCTATGATTAATAATCCAAAGATTCTTTTAGCAGATGAACCAACAGGTGCACTAGATCAAGCAAGTGGAAAACAGGTTATGGAGTTATTCCAAGAATTGAATGATCAAGGTGTCACCATATTGATGATTACCCATGACGCAAATGTTGCGAATCATGCAAAAAGAATCATGCATATCGTAGATGGTGAATTAAGTGAGGGTGCTCTATGAAATTAGGAAAGAAGATTATCATTGCACTCTTAGCAATACTAGGATTATTTGGGGCTGTTATTGGAATCAATGCGTTTAATCAACAACGAAAGGTAGTTGAAGTTATTCCAGTTGCGAATTTGAATCAAACAGGTATGAGAGATTCTTTAACTAGCTATGGTTTAATCTATGACCAAGATTCACAAATTGTGACAGTACAGCCTACACAAATATTAAACAAGGTATATGTCAAAGAAGGTGACAACGTAAAAAAAGGTGACCCACTTTTACAATTTGATATTGAATCTCAATTACTAACAATTGAATTAAAAGAATTGGAAGTACAACTCGAACAAGAAAATATGGCGAAGCTCCAACAAAAGCTTAACCAATTATTAAATACGAAACCAGTAGAAAGAAAACCTGCTGATAGTGAAGAAGAAGAGCCTAAAGAGACACCAAAGCCAGATAAGAAAAAAGAAAATGATGCTTTGAATGTGATTGATAGTTTAAAAGATAATATCGATAAAGAAGCAGATGGCTCTGAAAGTAAGCCATATCGTTTTTTAGCAAGTGAAGATGGAATTATTCAAGGCACATTCTTTAATGAATTAAAGAAAGAGAAAAAATATGCCATCGTAGAAGTTAGAAAAGGCAATAAATTAGATGGCAAATTAATTACTGCACATATATTCGATGGTGAATCACTAAGAGATTATGAAGATAATGAAGCATTCTTTGCGACATCATTAGAATATGTATATGGATCGGGAGGAATATTATTCGATACGGTATTACCTACAGATGGTGGCTATTCAGGTAATGCTAGTAGTGGTGATACATTTGGGCCAAGTGACACCCCAAGTGGCTCTAGTGATGGACAAAGCGGTATAGTGCCAAGTGATAGTGATGTCCAAGAAGAATATACAGCAGAAGAATTGGCACAAGAAATCGCAAGAGTAAAAAATGAAATCAATAGTGCTGATTTAAGTTATCGAAGAGCACTTCTAGATTTAAAGATATTACGTGAACAAGCTGGAGATGGCATCGTATATGCGAATAAAGATGGCGTTGTGACAATTGCGCATGCAATTGATGATATTCCACAAGATGGCTCACCAATGATAAAGATTTCAAGTGGTGAAGGTGTCATGGTGCAAGGTGTTGTATCCGAATTATTATTGGATCGTGTACAACCTGGACAAACACTTACAGTATCTAGTTGGGAAACAGGGGAAGTATATACTGCAACAGTAGATTCCATTGATACCTATCCATCCCAAGATACATGGTATGGTGGTGGCAATCCAAATGCGTCCTTTTATAACTTCTATGCATATATTGAAAATGGAGAAAATATTCCACCAGAAGCATATTTAGATTTAACATTTGATGATGCAGAAGTAAGTGATGTAATTTGTATACCAAGTGCATATATTAGAGATGATGGTAAAGGCAAATATGTCATGAAAGATGTAGATGGAATTTTACAAAAACAATATGTCACAACTGGGCAAGTATATTGGGGTGAACTCATGGAAGTATTAGATGGGTTATCCATTGATGACGCAATTGCTTTCCCATATGGAAATGGCGCAAAAGAAGGTGTTCGCACAAAGTATGCGGATGAGGGAGGTGTATAAGTATGTTAGAAAATATACGCTTATCCTTTAGAGGCATATTCTCACATAAGTTACGTTCCTTTTTGACAATGTTAGGTATTATTATCGGTATTGCCGCAATTATTGCGATTGTATCTACAATCCAAGGAACCAACGAACAAATCCAAAAGAATTTGATTGGTGCAGGTGTTAATAGTATAGAAATACATTTAACCCAAGGTGATTGGGATTATGAATTCTATGACGGTGTACCAGCAGGCATACCAGTATTAGATGAAGAAAAAAGACAAGCACTATTAGGTATAGAGCATGCAGAAAGTGTTTCCTTTTATCGCTCTAGACAAGAATATGATGCAGTGTTTCATATCAGTAATTCTTTATCAGGTGGTGCCGTAATTGGTTGTGATAAATATTATTTCAATGCGATGGGCCTTATTCCAAAAAAAGGAAGACTATTTTCACAAGCAGACTTCGATAGATTCTCAAAAGTTTGTATATTAGATGAAGATAGTTCACAAACTCTTTTCCAAGGAGAAGATCCAATTGGAAAAACAATTGAGATTAAAGGAGAACCATTTACGATTATTGGCATTGTCACAAACAAAGAAAAGTTTGAACCAACAATCACAACAATGGAAGATTATTATACATATCGCCAAGACAAATCTGGGAAAGTATATATATCAGAAGTATCATGGCCTATAATCTATC
>CACXEN010000063.1 GCA_902766675.1 uncultured Erysipelotrichaceae bacterium | reverse complement strand
TAGTTTCCATTCAACCTCTTGAATCTCTAAATTGATATCCTTTAACAATCTTTTATTTGTTGTATATGTTTGGCATTGTTTTTTTAAAGGTAACATATTTTAACTTACTACCTTTAACCATTCATGAAATCTTCTTTGAATTGTTCTTAAAGCAATGCCATATATCTGTGATAATTCTTCTTGTTTTCTTCCTTCTACTAAACATTCCCACAATAATTGTTTCGCAAATATTCCATGCTTTCTTTCAATTTCCGCAAATTGTTTTTCCACAAATAATACATTATTTTTCATAATGAAATAGCGTTGTGTTTCAACTGAATCATTTGATTCATTAATCTGTGTAATTGCTTCATAGCGTGATAGCCATTTCTTTTGAATATTATATAGTTTGCACGCATAACGAAAATTAGAAATTCCTTTTGTATTATTCATAACAACTCCCTTCATCATGTTATAAATAATATTTTTAGAATTCCTAACCTTACGTTTACTTTTTAGTCATGATTCGCATGGCTTTTGGTTGAATATCGATGGAAGTATCTTTGAATGATCCTCCAAATTCACCATCTAATGTCCATGTGATTTCATTATCGGATTGAATCCGAATATGTTCTGCTTTAAAGGAATATACATAATTATCATTTACCTGACCAGATGCCAAATCATTTAAAATCATCGCAAGTTCTCCCACATTATCTGGTGATTTTACTAATAGTACTTCAAATTTGCCATCATCTAGCGCTGCATCTTTATAGAATGGTAATTTCATACCACCAATGGATAAAGAATTTGAAATACCGCCATAGATAAATGTTCCCTCATCTACCGCACCATCATGTGTAATTATCATATGTTCACGGAAACTAAAGCTTTCTGAAAGAGAAGCTAATGCATTTAAAGCATATGCTCCATATCCCAATACATTTTTTACATTTGTACTAGCTGAATAACTTGTTTGTGTAAAAGCCCCAAAGGCTGCCACATAATTGAAATAGCGATGTTCATTGAATAATCCTAAGTCATACGCAAATTCTTTTCCTTCCGCAATAGCCTTACACTTTTCTTCAATTGTTATCGCATTATCAAAGCTCTTGGAAAAATCATTTGTACTACCACCTGGAATATAGCCAATTGGTTTATCTACTTTATTTGCCATCATGCCATTTACAACATAGTTCAATGAACCATCCCCACCATAGCACACAAAAATATCAAAATCTTGGTGACGATTCTGAATAATCGTTTCTGAATCTAGACCATATTTAGGCATAATTGGATAAACGGTAACTTCGCAATTTCTTTTGCTTAATTCATCGACTATTTTCACTAAGTCTCGTTTTCCATTGCCTGTTCCAGATGTATAGTTGATCATCAACAATACTTTTTTCTTATTAAATGCTTCCATATACCTATTATAACAAAAAAAGGAATGATAACATTCCCCTCGATGCGGATGACAGGACTTGAACCTGCACGCTTTTAAGGGCATTAGCGCCTGAAGCTAACGCGTCTGCCAATTCCGCCACATCCGCAATTGCTTATTCAATATACAATAGTGAGACATAAAAATCTAGTTATAGAAGTTTATGCAATACTATTATTCTTTCTTAATATATGCTGCATAATCCATTGATATATCTTAGAAAGAATGATGATTTGAATTGGTAATATCACAATTCCAATTCCTATCACATATAAATCTTCTTTCGCAAAAGCTATAGAGAATATATGTGGAAAGAAGAATAGAATAGCTACTAATGCAAAAGATAATATTGTGATAATGGAAATGCGCAATTTTGTTGGCGGACTATATACTTTATATAGTGTAAACAAATACATATATCCTGTTAATGCCACAAATATGCCATTGAGTCTTTCTTGTGGAATATTTACTTGATTGTGATATAGCCATAATGCAATTGCACATAGGAATACTGATAAAGCAGTTGGGAATGCATTTTGAAATGCACTTGCAAAGAAGCTACCTTTGATTCTTTCAAAACTAGGTTCATTTTGTAATATAAATGTTGGAATACCTACACCAAGCGCACTAATTAATGTTAAATGTATCGGTAAGAATGGATATCTTTCGGTTAAGAAAATAACATAGGCTGATAATAAGACAGAAAATATTGTCTTTACCAAATACATCGAAGATGCACGAGAGATATTATTAATGACTCTTCTACCTTCTTTTACAATATCTGGCATCTGTGCAAAATCATTATTCAATAAAACAATGTTGGAACTATCTTTTGCGGCATCTGTACCAGCAGCCATAGCTACAGATACATCTGCACATTTTAAAGCAGGTACATCATTGACACCATCACCAGTCATCGCAACGATATGTCCATGTTTTTGCATTGCTTCTACTAATTTTTTCTTTTGATCAGGAAGAACTCTACCAAATACAGTATAGTTTTCCACTAAATCATTATAATTATCTTCTTTTAAAGACATATCCACAAAATGCTCTGCGCCATCAACTCCTGCTTGTATTGCAAGCGAAGAAACTGTTTTTGGATCATCTCCAGAAATAACTTTTAAAGATACATCTTGGGCTTTGAAATATTGCATGATTTCTTTTACATTACTTCGTAAAACATCTCGTATCACAAATAATGCGACTAGTTCCATGTCTTGTGGTATTTCATCTTCAATAGAGAATTCTTTATGGCTTTTGCCTAATACAATAATGCGTTTTCCTTCTTTAGAATATTTTTCAATATATTCATTTGCGTCTTTATTTCCATTTGGAAAAATGAAATTACTTGCGCCTAAGAAAAATGTACCTTCCTTTTCTAAAGTAACTACGCCAAATTTTCTATCACTAGAAAAAGGTATTTTACTTATCTGTTTTAGATTTCCTTCATTTCCAAAATAGGAAATGAGTGCTTTACTTGTCGCATTTGGTTTATCATCTGATTTCAAATAGGAAGACATTATATTTCTT
>CACXEN010000062.1 GCA_902766675.1 uncultured Erysipelotrichaceae bacterium | reverse complement strand
TTCTATTGGCGTATCATAATCGAAGCGATGAATTTGATATAAATCTAAATAGTCAGTATCTAATCTTTCTAAAGTTCCATCAATTTCCCTTAAGATTGCTTCTTTACTTAGCTTTCCATCATTGAAATATACTTTAGACGCAATCACGACTTTATCTCTTGGAATTGATAATTCTTTTAAAGCTTTACCAATATATTCTTCACTCGTTCCTTTACTATATGAATTTGCTGTATCAATAAAATTTACGCCACTTTCATATGCATGTGCAATCATCTTTGTGGTGTCATCTTGGTTTAGTGTCCATTCATGAAAATCAGTAGATGCTTCCCCAAATGACATACCACCAACACAGATTCTTGAAACTTCAATATCTGTATCACCTAATCTGATATACTTCATTTTTAAGCTTTTCCTTCTTCGCTCTCTTCCAAACACCCAAGTATTTCTAGAATACGATTTAAGTCTTCTGTATCGGAATAACTGATTGTCATTGCACGTTTTGTAATATTTACTTCTGTTTGCAATTTATTTTGTATACGATTTTCTAAATCTTTGATCCATGGATCTTTTTGTTGAGGTGTGCGTTTTACTTTCTTTGCGGTTGTTCCAGAAAGTTCATGCACATATTGTTCTACTTCTCTTACAGACAATTTATTTTTCAAAACATATGATGCTGCATCATAGATTTGATCATCATCTTTTAATGATAGAAGTGGACGAACATGTCCCATTGTTAATTTCTTTTCCACAACTAGCTTTTGTACACCATCTGGAAGTTTTAACAATCTCATCATATTTGCACAATACTCACGAGATTTACCAACACGATCTGCCAGTTTTTCTTGCGTGTATCCTAGTTTTCTAACTAGTGATTCATATGCATATGCTTCTTCTATTGGATTTAAATCTTCTCTTTGTACATTTTCTAAAATCGAAATTTCCATCATCTCTGTATCAGAGAATGTAACTTCGATAACTGGTACTTTTTCTAAGCCTGCAAGCTTTGCGGCACGCAATCTTCTTTCACCTGTAACCAAATCATATCCACTTACTTCGCTTTTTCTAACTAATAGTGGAGTAAATATTCCGTGTGTACGAATAGAATCTGCTAATTCTTCTAATGCTTTCTTATCAAATTCTTTACGTGGTTGATATGGGTTTGGTCTTATCTCATTTACATCAATTTCAATTTTGTTGTATTTAGAATTTTCTTGGGTCGCATTGCTTTCGATTGCATTAATTGCTTCCATTAAATCTTCTGCAGGGAAAACATTTCCTAAACCTCTACCTAAACGGTTTTTATTATCTGCCATTTTCTATTTCCCCCTCTCATTTTGTGTAATTACTTCTTTTACTAATTCTGCGTATGCTTTTGCGCCTTCTGATTTTGTGTCATATTCAAAGATTGAACTTTCTCTAGAAGGTGCTTCTGATAATCTTACATTTCTTGGTATATAACATTTATATACTTTTTCTTTAAAGTACTTTCTAACTTCTTGTTGTACTTCTACTGATAATTTTGTTCGAACATCAAACATTGTTAGTAATACGCCTTCAATGGAAAGCTTTGGATTCCATAATTTTTGAACCATGCGGATTGTGCTTAATAATTGGGTTAATCCTTCTAATGCATAGTATTCACATTGCACAGGTATCATAACAGAATCTGCTGCAGTAAGTGCATTTGTGTTCAATGAACCAAGTGCAGGAGGACAGTCAATAATGATGTAATCATATTCATCTTTAACAGCATCCAATTTATTCTTTAACAATCTCTCTTTGCCAATTTCATATTGTGCCATATCCATTTCTGCACCTGCTAAATCTATTGTTGCAGGTAATACATCTAATGGTGGCATTTGTAATGTGACTGCTACATCTTTCACACTATCTGTCCCAATCAAAACATGGTATACACTTTTTGTATAACCAACTTTATTCGCACCTATACCACTTGATGCATTTCCTTGTGGATCAAAGTCAACTAATAATACTCTTTTTCCAACATAGGATAATCCGGCTGCTAGATTCATTGAAGTTGTTGTTTTTCCTACTCCACCTTTTTGGTTTGCAATCGCAATAATCTTTCCCATATGTTACCTCTCACTCTTTTGGTAAATTGATGATAATTTTGACGTCTGTGTCACTTTCTTCTATTTTGGTGTCAACATCAATTCCCATTTTCTCAATCATTTCTACACATTGGTTAACGGAATTAACCGCAATTTGTATATTCCTCGTAAAACCTTTTGTTTTACTTTTCTTTCTTTTTGGAATTAGGTTGGCTATACGTTGAATATATATTTCTGTATCTTTTACATTCCAACCTTCTTTTAATACTTTTTCATAAACTGTATTTATTTTTTCTTCCGGTACATTTAATAATGCCCGTGCATGTCTTTCTGTGATCTTTCCATCAATTACTCCTTGTTGGATATCTTCTGGAAGATTTAATAATCGTATTTTATTCGCAACAGCAGATTGCGATTTTCCAATTTTCTTTGCGACTTCTTCTTGGGTAATCCCTGCTTGTCGCATAATTTGTATGTAACTTTTCGCTTCTTCAATTGCGCTTAAGTTTTCTCTTTGTACATTTTCGACAAGTGCCATTTGCGCAGCTTGTTCTTCAGTTGGAGACATAATGTAAGCTGGTATTTCTTGGAACCCCGCAAGCAAACAAGCACGGTATCTTCTTTCGCCTGCAACGATTTCATATCCATCTTCACTTTTTCTTACCGTGATTGGTTGAATCAGACCATTTTCATGAATTGATTGTGCAAGCTCGTTTAGTGCTTCTTCATCAAATCGAAGTCTTGGTTGATATCTAGATGGATGAATTTCATTTGCAGGTATCCGTACAATTCGATCTTCATCTCTTTTATATATTTCTTTTATTACATTTGGAAGTTGCATTGCGTCTCCTTTATTTCAATGG
>CACXEN010000061.1 GCA_902766675.1 uncultured Erysipelotrichaceae bacterium | reverse complement strand
TGCTGGAGCATCTGCAGATCCAAACTTTGGCAGCATCGCAACTGTAATTAATAGAACGGATACTACAAGTACACCACCAAGAATTGCGAGTAAGCGATACCATCTTTCTGGTGTACTTACTTCTTCCTCTACTGGTTGCATTACTTGTTTTATCTCTTCTTTTAATGCGACTTTTTCTTCGTGTAATTCTTCTTTGAATTCTTCGACAACTTCTTCCACATGCGTATCTTTTTGTGGAGTATGTACTTCCTCATAGCTTAGATGTTCTTCATGTCCATGATCATCATGACCATGATGATCATCTTTCTTAGGAGGATATACAATCTCTGGAGGTATTTCATCAGAGTTTGCGTTTACCCAATCTGTGAAGACTTTAAGTTCTTTTTTACCAGCATCAGTAAGTACGCTCATTCTCTTCACCTCCTACATCTTCTTTTAACGCTCCAATTTTCTTTAGCGTTAAGATGAACAACAATGTTGTTACACCACATCCTACAGCAGCTTCAGTAACTGCTAGATCAGGTGATTCAATGGATAGCCATAATACAGCCATGATTGCACTATATGACATAAATACAATGACTGCATTTAATAACTTTTTAATGAAGAATACACTGATGGCAGATGCGATTAAGAATATTAGCAATAATATTTCAACTACTGTCATACTTCTTCCACCTCGCATTCATCTGTGATATTTTCATTTGTTTCCACTTCTATTTTGCAAACTAAGTGTGAGGCAACTGGGTTCGATAACCATACGATTACAATGATGAGTAATAATTTAATGATAGGTCCAATGCCATTTGCGAAGAACATTAATCCTACGCAAACTAGTAGTGCTGCTAATGAGTCACATTTTGCAGCTACGTGCACACGGTTTAATACATAGTGGAATCTGAATAAACCTAATGTGGCAATTCCAAAAATGAATAATCCAAGTAGGATAAAAATGGTTCCAGCAATTAATCTAAATTGTTCCATTGATATCCTCCTTTTCTAAGTTCTCTTTCCTACTTAGCATGTTTTTTGCTAGTGCAATAACTGCTAGGAAACTTAACAATACATAAACAAGCGCAATATCCATGAATTGATTATCATGTAAGAATTGCCCAAATAACAGAATGAGGATGACGCCTTTTATACTGATAATGTTTACAGCAACAAGACGATCTGTTGTACGAGGGCCTAATACCGCACGTAATAGACAGAAAAAGATTGTGATGGATAAAAACAACATTGCGAATATTAAGATTCCGTTTTGCATCATAAATTCTTCTCCATATTTTCTATCTTCTTTTCTAATACAGAATTGTTTAATCCATCTTGTGCGTATTCGTCGATCGCATGAACATATACGTAATCATCTCCGACATCCACGGTCACTGTTCCAGGTGTTAATGTTATGGAGTTAGCCAGTGCCACACGTCCAGATTCAGTTTTAATAGGATTTTTATGTTTAATAATCCTCGGTTTGATTCTTTCGTTTGGATTAGGAGATAACACCAACATAATCATGTGGATGTTTGCTTTGAAGACTTCATATATCAGTCTTATGACAAACCCAATCATTGCCGGAATACGCGATACAACTTGCATGTCCTTACTTGGATCCCACAAGTCGACCTTTTTCAAGAAATAACACAGTAGTGCCACAACAATAACACCAAAGATGAGTACATCTACTGTGACGCGTTCATTGAACGCCAGCCATAATATATACAATAATACCGGCATATCTACGTCTCCTTCCTATTTACTCTAACCATAATCATTAACCATGCCCTTCACTTTCATGGGATTCTTCCTCATGTTCACCTTCGGAGTGCTCACCTTCAGCATGTTCGCCTTCGGAATGTTCACCTTCGCCGTGCTCTCCTTCGGAGTGTTCATGAGATTCTTCACCATGTTCGCCGTGATGTCCGGGACCATGACCATGGTTTACATTTGCCACGACCGAAATGAGTATAGTAAAAATAAGCCCAATCGCGGCAATGAAACTAATTATCTTTTTTCCCATTCTGCCTCCCTTTCTATCTAGTCTGATTGTTGCTTTGTATAATCCATCATCCCCTCTGGATTAATAATTAGTATTTTGTTTCTGCCTGTCTCAACGAGCCCCAAATTTTTAAATATACTTATATTTCTAGTAATTACCTCGCGAGTAGTACCTAGTAAATCAGCTAATTCTTCATGACTTATTTCAACAACTGTTTTGCCTTCTTTTTCATAAGAGCGCAATAAAAACATTGCTAGTTGTTTTCCTACATTTTCTAAACCTTGATACAGGTTATTTGAAACTGTGCTAAGATGCTTTGACAATAAGGCTGATGTATACCTTCGGATTTCTTTATTCCTTTCTTGGAAGATTTCCCAAGATTCCTCAGGTATGTAATAGATCTCACTATCCTTTTTAGCACGCAGTTCCAATGCAATCGAGTCACTAGCACTTAAGAATTCTAGCGGTAAAACAATCACTTCAAATCTGCTTCCAGTTAGGAGAATCCTCTTTCTACCGTTGTCATGCAACATGTAGACAAGTAGCCCTCCTTCATTGACGATATATAGCCCCTGTCTTTTTTTTATTCTTTCCCCTTCGCTATATTGTCTAATGATGGTACAATCTAAAATCTCTGCTTGTTGAAGATCAGATAGAGAGTGCCAAAAAGGAAACACAGCCTCCCAAATTTTCATTACGGTTGACCCTCTCTTATATCAATAGCATAGATATTTACCACTAGCTTTTCAGTGACTTTTGTCACATTGACGAAAAAGTCTTGTAAAAGATTGATTTTAGCTTGCAAAAAGTTACACTCCTCTAGGTAATCACACCTATTCGGGTTTCAATAGCAAGTATCATGCTTCACCTCCTTACTGTAAAAAATGGTGTACACCCTATACAGATAATCCACCAATTATTTTTTGATACTACTATAAAACCTTTTTACTACTATCTTCATTCTACCACCAATTATGAGTTTTAAATCAATAATAAATGTGCTATTATAGATTAGCAGTCATGGTATTAGAGTGCTAAAGGAGGTATATGTATGGCAAAGAAGCAATTCAAAGCAGAATCAAAACGATTATTAGGACTCATGATCAATTCAATTTATACCAACAAAGAAATATTCTTAAGAGAATTAATATCAAACGCAAGTGATGCATTAGATAAAAGACACTACTTATCTCTAACAGATAAAGATCATAAAGTAGCGAAAAAAGATTTAACGATTCAAATCAAAGTAGATAAAGAGAATAGACAACTTATCATTGAAGATACTGGTATTGGTATGACTGATAAAGACTTAGAAAACAATCTAGGTGTTATTGCGAAAAGTGGTTCCTTAGAATTCCAACAACAACTAGAAAAAGCTTCTAAGAATATTGATATCATTGGTCAATTTGGGGTTGGTTTCTATAGTGCTTTTATGGTTAGTAATCAAATTACTGTCGAAACACGAAGTGCGACATCAGATACAGCATACAAATGGGTATCTAGTGGCGAAGATGGATATACTATTTCCCAAATTGATAAAGATACTATAGGTACACGTATCACATTAGATTTAAAAGAAGATACAGAAGATGTAAATTATTCTCAATATTTAGAAGAATATACATTACGTTCATTAGTTGAAAAATATTCAGACTATGTCCGTTACCCAATCCAAATGGAAGTCACAAAATCTATTCCAGACCCAACCGATGACACCAAAACAATCGACACCAAAGAATTAGAAACACTCAATTCTATGATTCCTCTTTGGAAAAAACAAAAGTCTAAAATCAAAGAGGAAGAATACAATGAATTTTATAAATCTAAATTCAATGACTGGGAAAATCCCGCAAAAGTGATTCACTATAATGTCGAAGGTAATCTAAGTTATAGTGCCCTACTCTTTATTCCATCTAGAACACCATATGATTTCTATTACCAAACATATGAATCAGGTCTACAACTATATTCCAAAGGTGTATTCATTCTAGATAAAGCAAAAGATTTATTACCAGACTATTTTAGATTTGTGGTAGGTTTAGTAGATAGTGATGATATTAGTTTAAATATCTCCCGTGAGCTTCTCCAACAAGATAGACAAGTTCAACTATTAGCGAAGTCTATCGAAAAGAAAATC
>CACXEN010000060.1 GCA_902766675.1 uncultured Erysipelotrichaceae bacterium | reverse complement strand
TTTGAAGACTTCCATTTCTTCTTTTTGCGCAATTGCTCGCCACGACTCGACCATTTCTACGAAATCATCCATTGTCTTCTTCATCTTTCCAGAAAAGAGTTCTCCTTTTTTAAGTGCTTCATACATTGTGCAACTTTCTTCTCTGGCTTTGGCTATAATTGCGTCCATTGTCTTATTACCAACTCCTCTACGAGGACGATTTAAAATGCGTCGTAAAGCTAAATCATCCCCAGTAGTTACCATACGCAAATAACATAAAGCATCTTTTACTTCTTGTCTTTCATAGAAGCGAATTCCACCATAAATGATGTATGGAATTCTTTCATCTAAAAATGCTTTTTCTATGGAACGTGATAGATAATTGGAACGATATAGTATTGCGATATCAATATAACGTTTTCCATTTTGGTGTAATTCTTTTACTTTTTGTGCAATCCATGCGGCTTCATAAGCATCACTAGCACTTGCGTAGTGTGTTATTTTCTCATCGCTTTTTCTACTTGTATATAAATCTTTTTCTACACGATGCTTATTATTTTGAATAACACAATTGGCGCCATCTAAAATATTTGAGGTAGAACGATAATTCTCATTTAAAATAATCGTTTCCGCATTTTTGAAGTCCTTTACGAAATTCATAATGATATTTACATCTGCGCCACGCCATGTATAAATGGTTTGATCAGGATCTCCTACAACATATATAGAATTATCAACACCAGCCAATTGTTTAATTAATTTATATTGGATATGGTCAATATCTTGGAATTCATCCACATGAATATAGTGAAATCTTCTTTGCCACTTAGCTAAGATTTCCGCATATTTTTTAAACATCTTCACAGTCCAAATAATTAAGTCATCAAAGTCTAATGCATACATCGCATTTTGTGCTTTTACATAATATTCATATACCTGTGCTTTTGTTTTTTCACCACTAAAACCACCAGCTAATTCATATGCTCTTTCTACAGATATTTCTGCACCTTTATTATTTGAAATATAATCAAGCATTGATCCATAGGAATATGCAGTCGCATCAATATTGTTTTCTTTATAAGCATCTTTCAAAATTGCTTTTTGGTCTTCCGCATCTAATATTGTGAAATTACGTGGATAACCCATAGCCATAATATCTTCTCTTAAAATACGCACACATAAAGAGTGTATCGTACTAATCCAAGGTTCATTTTGTGTGCCTTCTAACATATGACGAATTCTTTCCTTCATTTCATTTGCGGCTTTATTCGTAAATGTGATTGCTAGAATGTCTCTTGGATTTACATTTAAATCTTGAATCAAATGCGCAATGCGCATTGTTAAAACACGTGTTTTACCTGACCCTGCCCCTGCCACAATTCGCAAATATTGGCTGTTAGATAAAACAGCATTTTTTTGGTTTTCATTTAACATTGTTACATCAATCATGCTTACTATTATACCATGCACCTATGGTCCCATAATGCGAAAGAATGCTATAATATTTTCATGTTAAAAATAGCTGAAAATTGGCAAGATTATGCTTGCTTAGATGCCGGAAATGGCGAAAAAATAGAAAAATGGGGAAATGTCATTTTACGTAGACCAGACCCTCAGGCAATTTGGCCAATTAATACAAAAACAAAAACATATCAAAATGTTGATGCCATTTACCATCGTTCCAATAAAGGCGGTGGAAAATGGGAATACTTTAGTAATTTAAAAGAAGCTTGGACTATCCAATATAAGAATCTAACATTCAAAGTATCACCTACTGGCTTTAAACATACTGGTTTATTTCCAGAACAAGCAGTCAATTGGGATTGGATGATGGATTTAATCAATAAACACAAAGATGAAGATTTAAGAATTCTAAATCTATTCGCTTATACGGGTGGCGCCACTATGGCTTGTAGTGCAGCTGGCGCAAGTGAAGTAGTACATGTAGATGCCTCTAAAGGTATGGTAAATTGGGCAAAAGAAAATCGCGACTTATCCAACCTACAAGATCATAAAATACGATTCATCGTTGATGATTGTTTGAAATTTGTGGAAAGAGAAAAACGTCGTGGACGCACATATCATGGAATTATCATGGATCCACCATCTTATGGAAGAGGTCCAAATAATGAAATGTGGAAATTCGAAAAAGAAATTGTACGACTCATACAAGCTTCATTAGAGATATTAGATGATAATGCATTATTCTTTTTGATCAATAGTTATACAACTGGATTCTCTTCTGTTGTATTAGAAGATTTA
>CACXEN010000059.1 GCA_902766675.1 uncultured Erysipelotrichaceae bacterium | reverse complement strand
TTTATCTACTTCTTGTATTTCAACTGTTTCAACGCTTTCTAAATCAGCCATCTAATAAGTCCTCATCTATAAAAGCATTTAAAACTTCTTGACACATTTCATATTCTTTTTCATCTTCAATCGCATCAAGATTGCCATCATCTGTATATGAATATGCAAATACTTCATCTTCATTATCTAAAGATTGAAAAATTACATAACTTTTATTTCTTTCTTCGTCATCAAATGTTAATAAGATTTCTACTTCAATCTCATCACCATTCTCATCAACGATTTTCATGATATTCTTTTCACTCATTTTTATAATCTCCATTGGAATCTAAATAGCTTTGTAGAATTTGCACGGCAGCCAATTGATCAATCTTCTTTTTTCTCTTTTTTCTTGATACATCAGCTTCTAACAAGATTTCTTCAGCCATCTTTGTAGTATATCTTTCGTCCCAAAGAATTACTTCGATTCCGCTTTCCTCTTGTAAATATTCACCAAATTCTTCACAAATATGACCTCTTTCTCCGATGTCATCATTTAAAAGTTTTGGATATCCAAGAATTATCTTGTCCGGTTTTTCTTCTTTTAACAATTCTAAAACAAGGTCTAAGGCCTTGTTGTAATCATCTGGTGGAAATCGTAGGGTTTTTACAGTCCTAGCAATAAATCCAGTATCACTTGCGCTAACGCCACAAGTAACACTTCCTAAGTCTAAACCTAGGTATTTCGTCACTTATTCTTTCCCCTCTAAGTAGAAACGGACTAGTTCTTCAATAATTTCATGTCTTTCAACAGATTGAATCACTGAACGAGCGTTATTGTGACTAGAAATATAGGCAGGATCATTTGAAATTAAATAACCTGCTAATTGATTAATTGGACTATATCCTCTTTCTGCAAGGGCGTTTTCAACCAAAGATAAAACTTCTCGAATATTTTCTCGACGAATATCTTCTGCATTAAAGCTTACAGTTTCTGTAGGTTGTTTGTTTTCTTCTTTCACAATTACACCTCCTGTCTACATTTATTATAATTTATTATATTTCAAAAATATACTTTAATATGTGAAAAAATAGTGATTTTATCGCCACTTACGCCACTTGAATTTTATTTTTAACTTCTTCAAATGCGGCATCTAATTGATCGATATTTTTACCACCTGCTTGGGCCATATCTGGTCTTCCGCCACCATTACCACCACAGATAACAGCAGCAGCCTTTACTAAGTCGCCAGCTTTTACACCCTTTTCAATCGCAGCCTTTGATGCCGCACATACAAATGTTAATTTATCATCCACAACATTAGAAACGAATACTAAACCATTTTCTAATTTATTACGCAAAGCTTCCGCATATGCTTTCATATTGCCATTGTCCATATTCTCTTTACGTAATAGCAATACATTTAATCCATTCATATCTTGTGCATCTTTTACAACACTTTCAGCTTCTAGCATCATCGCTTTGGCATTTTGTTCGCCAATTTCTTTTCTCAGTGAACTATTTTCTTCCATCAAGATATTAATTTTTTCATTCACATCTTGACCACTTTGAGCCTTTAATAATTTCGCACTATCTTTGAGAAGAATTTCATTTTCTTTTAATGCTTCATATGCTTTCATCTTCGTAACACTTGTAATTCTTCTAACACCTGATCCAATACTTTCTTCAGAGATGATTTTATAAACACCTAAATTAGAAGTATTACTTACATGTGTACCACCGCAGAATTCTTTTGAGAAATCAGACATTGATACAACACGAACTGTATCACCATATTTTTCATCGAATAATGCAATCGCACCTGTCTTCTTTGCTTCTTCAACAGTATAAATATTTGTTTCTACAGGGATGCATTCAGCAATCTTTTCATTAATAATTCTTTCGATCTCAAGAATCTCTTCATCTTTTACTTTTTCAAAATGCGTAAAGTCAAATCTTGCATATTCTGGACCATTATAAGAACCAGCTTGGGCAATATGATCACCTAATACTTGTCTTAAAGCTGCTTGTAATAAATGTAATGAAGAGTGGTTAGCTCTTGTTTTTTCTCTATCTACAATATTTATTTGACCATGTAAAGTATCTCCAACATGCACTTCACCCTTTTCAACTTTCACAAAGTGCATATGTTGATCACGTGGGGCTTTTTTCACATCAAATACTTGTGCGCTAAAAGTTTCATTATTTAATACACCTGTATCTGCACATTGACCACCTGATTCAGCATAGAATACTGTTTCATCAAGAATGATAATTCCTTCATCATTTAATACATCAACTTTATTACCATCTTTAAATAAACCAATTATTTTCGCGTCCATTTCATTATTGTCATAACCAATGAACTTAGATTGTTCTTCAAAATCCATTAAGTCTTGTGATTGACCGTGCATGGAATCTTCTTCACTTCTTGCGTCACGTGCTCTTTGTTTTTGAGCTTCCATTTCTTCATTAAATTTATCGATATCAATTGTATATCCTGCATCATCTGCTATTTCTGCAGTTAACTCTTTAGGGAAACCATATGTATCATATAGTTTGAAAACAACTTCACCAGGAAGTACTTTTGTATCCTTATGTTTTTCTAATTCATTCGCAAGTAAGTTTTCACCATTTGTTAGTGTTTTATGGAAAGATTCTTCTTCTGATTTTACTTGCTTAGACACAAATTCAATTTTATCCATTAAATATGGATAATAATCTTTCATGATTTCCGCAACTACACTAACTAGTTTATACATGAAGCTTCCTTCAATACCTAATTTAATTCCATAACGAACAGCTCTTCTTAAAACTCTTCTTAATACATAACCACGGCCTTCATTAGAGAATGCTGCTCCATCCGCTATCGCAAATGTTACAGTACGAATATGATCGGCAATGACACGATAAGCCATTTTATATTCTTCTTCACTATATGGATGTTTCGAAAGCTTTTCTGTTTCATGAATAATAGGAAGGAATAAATCAGTATCAAAATTCGTTTCACCATCTTGAATGAGGCAAACTAGTCTTTCTAGACCCATACCGGTATCAATATTTTTATGTGGCAATTCTTCATATTCACTTCTATCTACTTCGCCAGGACGACAATCATATTGAGAGAACACAATATTCCAAACCTCAATATATCTATCATTTTCAATATCATCGAAAAATAGTTTTTCACCTAAACCTTCAGGATCATATTTTTCTCCACGGTCATAGAATAATTCAGTATCTGGTCCACCTGGGCCTCTACCAATTTCCCAGAAGTTATCATATGTTTTACGAATATGATTTGGATTCATACCAACTTTAACCCAAAGATCATAAGCTTCATCATCATCTGGATAAACAGTTACATATAATCTATCTGGATCAAAACCAATCCACTCTGGACTTGTTAAAAATTCCCAAGCCCAAGGAATCGCTTCTTTCTTAAAATAGTCACCAATTGAAAAGTTACCTAGCATTTCAAAGAATGTGTGGTGACGCGCAGTCTTTCCTACATTTTCAATATCATTTGTACGAATTGATTTTTGCGCATTACAAATTCGATTATTTGCTGGTTTTTCTGTTCCATCAAAATACTTTTTCAAAGCACTAACACCAGCATTAATCCATAATAATGTTGGATCATTATGTGGTACTAAAGAAGCACCTGGCTCAATCATACTGCCTTTACTTTCAAAAAAATCTAAAAACATTTGGCGAACTTGATTTCCTGTTAACTGTTTACTCATCTTATTTCCTCCATTCAATAAAAAAACGTTCCTCATCAGGAACGTATATAACGCGGTACCATCCTGTTTCATAACTCTTGTTATGCACCTTAATTTGCTATAACGCTGCATGCGGTGTTGATTAGACACTCTGATAAGGAGAGCTTCAAAATATATCGTTATTAGCTTGCACCAACCGCTAACTCTCTAGAAACATCTATATTCCTACTAATTCCTCGTCTTAGATTTATGAAAATAATATCATAAATGTTACATAAATTGTTAAAAAAACCTCAAATATGCTTGTGAATTCATTGACTGTGAAAATATCCATGAAATATAATTGTGAATATGAAAAGTTTTCAGGGAGGATGAAAAATGAAAAAATTATTTTCATTAATACTAGTTCTATCTTTATTTCTAGCCACTGGCTGTATGGGCGGCGAAAATAATAACGCGAACGAATCAAAAGAAGAAACAACCAATACCGAAACAAATGAAGAAACAACATACAAAATTGGCATTTCACAATTTGTACAACATGATGCTTTAGATGCTGCTACTGAAGGATTTAGCCAAGCTCTAACAGATGAATTTGGTGATAAAGTTGAAATCACAGTAAGTAATGCTAGTGGACAAGCTGATGTTTGTTCTACAATTGCTAACCAATTTATTACTGACGGCGTAGACCTAATCATGGCAAACGCTACCCCTGCTCTTCAAGCAGCTGCTGCTGCAACTGGTGATATTCC
>CACXEN010000058.1 GCA_902766675.1 uncultured Erysipelotrichaceae bacterium | reverse complement strand
TGGCGGAGGCTTCGCAGTAGGTCACCAACAAATGTTTGGTATTTGGTTAGTTGATAAACTAGCACCAAAAATTGGTGGTAAAGATGCAAAACAAATTGAAGAACTTGAACTACCTGGTTGGTTATCTATCTTCTCTGACAACGTAGTAGCTACAGGTACATTGATGTTATTGTTCTTCGGTGTAATTCTATATATCTTAGGAAAAGATTTCTTATTCGCTGCAGTTGATGAAGGTGGTTTAGGAATCGCTAACGATGGTTTCTCTAGCTTCTTCTTCTTTGTATTGAATAAATCATTCCACATGGCTGTTTACATCAGCATCTTACAACTTGGTGTTCGTATGTTTATTGCTGAATTAACAGAATCATTCACAGGTATTTCTGAAAAGATCTTACCAGGTTCTGTACCAGCTGTAGACTGTGCAGCTACATATGGATTTGGTTCTCCAAATGCTCCAATCGTAGGTTTCTTCTTTGGTGCATTAGGACAATTCTTAGCAATCTTAGGCTTAGTTGTATTTAAGAGCCCTATCTTAATCATTACTGGATTCGTTCCTGTATTCTTCGATAATGCTACATTTGCTGTATTTGCTAATAAAGCAAGTGGTTTAAAAGCAGCAGCTATCTTAACATTCTGCTCTGGTGTTATCCAAGTATTATTCGGCGCAATTTGTGCCAGTGCATTCCAAACATACCAATATGGTGGATGGCACGGAAACTTCGATATCTCTACAGTATGGTTAGCTGGTGGTTTATTACAAAAATACTTAGGTATCATCGGTTATGTTGTAGGTATCGTAGTATTACTAGTAATCCCACAAATTCAATACAGCAGAGATCCAGAACACTACTTCCAAGTAGTTGAAGATTGGGATGCTTACAAGTCTTCAAAGGGCCTTGCATAAAGCATATATTTAATAAGACAATTCTCATATATTCGGTTATATAGACATGGAGGTAAATTATGTTAAAAGTAATCGCAGCTTGTGGTAATGGTATGGGTTCAAGCCAAATCATTAAAATGAAGATAGTTAAAGTCTTTAAAAAATTAGGTATTGATGTGCAAGTTGATCACACTAGTGTTGGTGCAGCAACTAGCATGGCTTCTAACTATGATGTTGTCTTTGTGGCTAGCAACTTCGTTGGTAATTTCCAAAACGCAGCAGATAAAGGCACAAAGATTATCGGCTTAAAGAACTTATTATCTGAACAAGAAATCGAAGAAAAGATTGTAGAAGCAGGTTTAGTTAAATAATCTACTGCGGTCACGACAGACTTATTACTCTATCTATAGATAATACGAGCCATGACCAAATGGTCGAGAAGTATATGAGTTATCATTTCCGGCTACGATTTCTTCGAAAGGGGAAATATAATGTGGCCTACAATTGATTCATTAGAGGAAGAGGTTCTAGAAATAGAATCTCTTTTTAATTTTAGCTATGTAATTGATGGTTTACTAATTTTAATAAATGTAAATAGATATTTGAAAACATTCAACAAATCTGAATAATAACTATGATATTTTCAATCGTTCAAATAATTCATATAACAATCATAAACGTAGATTGAAGTGGTTTTTTATAATAACTATAATTAACTTAGGAAGGATGTTAACTATTGAGGTTTAAGTTAACAAAGGTGATTATAATGATTTTAAAAGACCTAGTTGAGAAAAAACTAACTTGTTATGAGGATAGTTTTGATGATTGGCGTGATGCGATTAGAGCAAATGCAGTTCCTTTAAAGAATGAGGGATATGTTGAAGATCAATATGTAGATGCAGTCATTGCTTGTGTTGAAAAGTTTGGACCATATATTGTAATTGCACCTAATATTGCGATGCCACACAGCACAGAAAATGCTCCGGGTGTATTAAAAACTGGTATTGGCTTTATGAAAACAAAAGAACCAGTACACTTTGAAGAAGGCAATCCTGAAAAGGATGCTAGATTATTCTTTATGCTAGCTTCTTCCAATCCTGAAGAACATATGAATAATATGATGCAATTAGCTGAAGCATTATCGAACGATGATCTAATTGCAGATATGTTAGAAGCAAATAACGATGAGGAATTATTGGCAGTAGCTGAAAAATATGCAGAAGCGGAGTAAATCTAAGTATGAAATTTGAAAAGAAAAAGTTAGATGAAATAGTTAGATGTTATTGTGCAAGTCACATTGAAATTGATGATGATGTATATGCACTGTTTGCTTCTGAAAACCCTGATAGTGAATGCTTCGCTTATACAGGAGAAAACTTTGATAAAAAGGAAACACTTTGGAATGGTGATAGAGGGGGATGTATGTCCATTATTCCTTTTGAAACAAGAAAAGGTGAATTCTTAGCAGTTAATGAATTCTATTTAAAGATTTCTCCAAGCTACTCTAAACTTGTTTGGGGTAAGAAAACAAATGATGGTTGGGAAGTGAAAGATGTTTTCAATCTTCCTTATTTACATAGATTTGATATTTATCATGTTGATGATAAAGATTATGTAGTTTGTGCAACGATTGCACGCGATAAGAGAAATAAAGAAGATTGGACTAGACCAGGTCAAATCTATGTAGGTGAAGTACCAGCTGATTTAGATAATGATAATGTTGTATTACGTCAAATTGGTGATGGTTACTATCATAATCATGGATATTCTAGAAGCACATATGAAGGTAAAGTTTGTGGATACTTCGCAAGTGATCAAGGTGTTGTAAGATTAACACCTCCATGCAATGGCGAAGACTGGAAACTTGAAAAGGTAATGGATGGTAGAATATCTGAAATTGCATTTAGTGATTTAGATAATGATGGTGTTGATGAAATGGTTACGATTGAACCATTCCATGGAAATACAATAAAAGTTTATAAAAATGAAGATGGCACATATAAAGAAGTTTATAAATATCCAAATGAAATCGACTTTGCGCATGCGTTAGTGGGATCTTCATTTGGTGGTAAGAATTGCTTTGTTTGTGGCGTAAGAAGAGTAGATGCAGAATTATTCGTTATTACGTATGAAAATGGAGAATATGTTCCAACAATTGTTGAATCAGGTGTTGGACCAGCTAATATTGATGTCATTCATCATAATGGTAAAGAATATATTCTTTCAGCTAACCATACATTGAATGAAGCTGCTATTTATGAATATGTAGGAGAATAAACATGTTAGAAGACCTAAAACGAGAAGTGTTTGAAGCCAATATGTTATTGCCAAAGTATGGTTTAGTTACTTTTACTTGGGGCAATGTATCTGGAATTGATAGAGAGAAAGGTTTAGTAGTTATTAAACCAAGTGGCGTTGAGTATGATGTGATGAAACCTGAAGATATGGTTATTACAGATTTAGATGGTAATGTTGTAGATTCTAAATTAAAACCATCTTCTGATCTTATGACACATTTAGAATTCTATAAGAACTTTAAAGATATTGGAGGTGTTGTTCATACACATTCTATAAATGCTGTTGCTTTCTCTCAAGCGGGTAAAGACATTCCTGCACTTGGCACAACACATGGCGATTATTTCTATGGTGATATTCCATGCACTAGAAAAATGACACCTGAAGAAATTGCAGGTGAATACGAATTGAACACAGGTAAAGTGATCGTTGAAGAATTTAATAAGAGAAATATCGATCCTAACCAAATGCCTGGCGTATTAGTACATTCTCATGGACCATTTACTTGGGGTAAAGATCCTAAAGATGCTGTACATAATAGTGTGGTTTTAGACGTGCTAAGTGAAATGGCAATAAAGACATTATCGATAAACCCTAATGTGGAATCTATGCAACAAGAATTATTGGATAAGCATTATTTGAGAAAGCATGGACCAGGAGCTTATTATGGCCAATAAACCATATCTATTAGGAATGTATGAAAAAGCAGTACCTGCTGATTTAACATTTGAAGAGAAACTATTAGCCTGTAAAGAAGGTGGATTTGATTGGATGGAGATTTCAATTGATGAAACGGATGAAAAGATTGCACGACTATATTGGAGTGATAATGAAAAAAATGCATTAGTAGAAACGATGAAAAAGGTGAATCAACCAATCTATACAATGTGTTTTAGTGCCCAAAGAAAATATTCTTTAGGATCACTTCCAAAAGAAAAACATGACAAAGCAATGGAAATTATGGAATTGGCGATTGATTTTGCAAGTGATATTGGTATTCGAATTATTCAATTAGCTGGATATGACTGCTATTATGAAGAAGCGAATGATGAAACAAAAGAAGAATTCAAAAAGAATCTAAAAATCGCAACGAGAATGGCTGCTAGAAAAGGTGTTCTACTTGGTTTTGAGACTATGATGGATAGAGATTTCATTGATACGGTTGAAAAGGCAATGGAATACGTCAATTATTGTGAATCACCATATCTTGGTGTATATCCAGATATTGGAAATCTAGCAGGTGCTAGAAATGATTTTGGTTATACAAAAACTGTGAACGAAGATTTAATGACTGGAAAAGGTCATATATTAGCTTGTCACTTAAAGGAAACAAAACCTAAAACAGATCGTAGTGTTGTTTGGGGTACTGGATTAACGGATTATGAAAGTAATCTAAAAGTATTGAAAGATTTAGGTGTAAGAATGTTTAATGGTGAATTCTGGTGTGATTATCCTGATCGCTGGCAAGAAAACCTTAAAGATTCAAGCACATTCTTGAGAGAAAGACTAGATAAGGTATTCAATGATTAAGTTAATTGCGTGTGATTTAGATGGTACTGCATTAGATGATAATAAAGTACTAGATAAAGAATTATTAAAACTCATTCCAGTATTGAAAGAAAAAGGGGTTTTACTTACTTTTATTTCGGGAAGAAATGAGGAGTTATTAAAAGATTATATAGATGAAGCAAACATCGATATCCCATATGGCACAAACAATGGGGCTATTCTATATCAGAATCATAATAGTATCTTTACCGATTATCTAAATCAAACTTACAATAACTATCTTGTACATACACTTGCGGATTATGATATTTCTTATCGTGCATTTACTTTAGAAAATGTTTATAAGAATGGTGCTTCACCATTTCTAGATGTAAGAACGAAGTATTATCAAGATATTCAAACTAACTATTCAAAAGATATGGATATCAGTAATGAGCATCTTTATAAAATAACTGCTGATTTTTACAATCATTTAGATATATTCCCACAAGTATATGATGTAATTACTTCAAAATGTGAAAGTGTAGCCTTTTTGAAAGCAGATGAAACTGTATATTGTATTAATAGTGATACAAGTAATAAAGGTGAAGCATTAAGAAGAATTGCACAAATACTTGATATCGATATAAAAGAAACAATGGTATTTGGGGATAATGAAACAGATATACCAATGTTCAAAGTTGCAGAAGTAAGTGTTGCAATGGAAAATGGTGAAGAAGAGGCGAAAAGACATGCAAAACACATATGCAAGTCAAATCGTGAAATGGGTGTAAGCAGTTTTATTAAAGAATATTTAAATCTATAAACATGCGTTGACTATGGCAGATGCCATAGTCTTTTTATATGCTAAAACACTTGTAAAACAGGGTCTTTATTCGATTTTGAACCGCTGATTGTGCGTTTTTCTATGCCTTGTGAAAAAAGCAATTAAAGATTATAATAATTTTTGGGTGTAACCCTAGAATAAGCAGTATGGAGGAAAAATAGATATGCCAAATGGACCTATCGGTTTACCTTCTATTATTGCTGGAATTGTAGGTATTCTTGTCGGTATTATCATTATGGTAATTGCCGGTAAGATTGGACTAGATCGTTCAAGAGAGAAATCTCAAAACATTCTAGATGAAGCTAATTCAAAAGCGGAAACAGCAATCCGTCAGGCTAATTTAGATGGTAAGCAACAAGTATATGAAATGAAGTTGCAAGCCGAAAAGGATATTAAAAGCCAAAGGGAAAAGATTCAGCAAACTGAGAATAAATTAGTTCGCAGAGAAGATAGTATCAATTTCCGTGAAGAAAATCTCGTTAAAAAAGAGAATAAAATCAATGAAAAAGAAAAACTAGCAGATTCCAAACTTGCAAATGTCAGCAAAATGGAAGAGGAATTGCAAAAGCGTATTGATAATCAAGTTGTAGAACTTGAACGCATTGCGAATATTTCACAAGATGAAGCAAAAAAAGAACTAATGGATATCATTGAAAAGCGTACGCAAAAAGAAATTGCGACGTATTTGCATGATCAACAAGAAGAAGCTGAAGCAAAGGCTTCTGATGTTGCACGAAATATTGTTGCTCTTGCAATCCAAAGATATTCACAAGAAGAAACAATTGAAAGAACAGTTTCTACTGTTACATTACCAAGTGAAGAGATGAAAGGTCGCATCATTGGTAGAGAAGGTAGAAATATTAAAGCGATTGAACAAGCTACTGGTGTTGATTTAATCATCGATGATACACCAGATATCATTACAGTATCTTGTTTTGATCCAATTCGAAGAGAAATTGCTAGACAATCTTTGGAAATCTTAATGAAGGATGGAAGAATCCAACCAGGAAGAATTGAAGAAGTTGTTGAAAAAGTCACAAAAGAATTAGATGAAACAATTCTAAAAATTGGTAATGACGCAATTTTCCAACTTGGTATTGGTAAGATGAATAAAGAGTTGGTAAAACTCTTAGGTAGAATGCGCTTCCGTTATAGTTATGGCCAAAATGGTCTAGAACATTCTATGGAAGTTGCTACATTTGCTGGTATGATGGCAGCAGAACTTGGTTTAAATCAAGGTTTAGCAAAACGTGCTGGATTATTGCATGACATTGGTAAAGCACTTGATTTCGAACAAGAAGGTAGCCACGTTGAATTAGGTGTGAAGGTTGCGAAAAAATATGGTGAAAATGATATTGTTGTTAATTCAATCGCTGCTCACCATGGTGATACTGAACCAATTGATATCATTGCGAATTTAGTCGCAGCAGCAGATACACTATCAGCTGCTAGACCTGGCGCTAGATATGAATCGATGGAAGGCTATATTAACCGTTTAGAAAGCTTAGAAAAGATTGCAAGTGGCTTTGAGGGTGTTGAAAAAGCTTTCGCAATCCAAGCTGGTAGAGAAGTACGTGTACTTGTTGAACCTGAAAAAGTGGATGACATCGCAATGGTTAAAATTGCACATGATATCCGTGAAAAGATTGAAAATGATATGACATATCCTGGACAAGTAAAAGTAACACTAATTCGTGAAGTACGTGTACAAGAATTAGCAAAATAGGAAGTTCTATTGAACTTCCTTTTTTCTATCTGTATGATGAAATTGGTAGAGAAATATTATGAATTTTTTATTCTTTGGAGATATCGTTGCAGAAAGTGGCAGAAAGGCAGTCATACAAAATCTGTCTTATTTAAAAGAGAAATATAATATTGATTTCATTATTGCGAACGGGGAAAATAGTGCGCATGGAAAAGGCATCACTTCAAAGATCTATCACCAATTGATTGATGCTGGAATTGATGTAATTACATTAGGCAATCATTCTTTTTCTAAATCAGAAATCATTCAAAAGATCGATCAATTAGATTCTTTAATTAGACCTGCAAATATACTTCCAAAAGATATAGGGAAAAGTGTATGTATCAAAGAAGTAAAAGGAAAAAGAATTGCAGTTGTTAATCTTTTAGGATGTTCATTTATGCAAGTGGCAGATGATAATCCATTAGATATGTTTTCGAATATGTTAGAAGATATTGATGCAGATATGATATTTGTGGATTTGCATGCAGAAGCTACAGCAGAAAAGAAATTATTTCAATTTGTATTCCAAAAGAAAGTATGTGCAATTATTGGAACACATACACATATACAAACAGCAGATGAAGAGATTCGAGAAGGTTGTGCATATATAACGGATGTTGGTATGTGTGGACCTATGCATGGCATAATCGGAAGAGACGCCCAAGAGATCATTGATTACATTTTTTATCATAAAAAAAGTGCATATAAGCCAGCATCAGGAGAAGCAATTCTAAATGCAGTCGTAATACAAGTTGATGATGAAACAAATCAAGCAATTGGAATTGAAAGAATCTATATGAAAAATGTGAATTTGAAATGAAAATATTGTTGAACGGTGGTCAATTAGAGAATATAATATCAATAGAGGAGGAGTGAAAAATGCCTGTAACAGTAGATAAAGAAACATGTATTGGATGCGGTGCTTGCATCGGTGTATGCCCAGTAACAGCTTTATCACTCGATGCTGATGGAAAATCTGAGTGTGATGAAGATACATGTATTACATGTCTAGCTTGTGTAGGAACTTGCCCAGTTACTGCAATTAGCGAAAAATAAGAAAATTGACAATTAGAGGATGCGGGAATTACCGCATTTTTCTTTTGTCTAATATAAAAGTGTGGCATAATATAGCAGATATGAGTAATAAAGAGAGATATATACTTCCTAGTCTAAGTGAAGGAAGAAAGCGTAGTCGTAATGAAAAAGATGTTATCTATGGTGCTAGTTCTGCTTTAGATGCTTTAAGTGATGTTGGTATAGGAAAGAAATATTATATTCGTACCTATGGTTGTCAGGCGAATGTTAGAGATGGTGAAACATTAGCTGGCATGCTTGAAATGATGGGATATGAAAAAACAGATAATGAAAGAGAAGCGGATGTATTAATTTTTAATACTTGTGCAGTACGACAAGCTGCGGAAGAGCGTGTATTTGGGGAAATTGGTAGCTTAAAGAAATTCCGCATGGATAATCCAGATAAGATTATTTGTATGTGTGGATGCATGCCACAAGAAGAAGTGGTAGTAGAAAGAATTTTAAACCAATATCCACAAGTTGATTTGGTATTTGGTACACATAATATTTATCGATTCCCAGAATTATTAAAACAAGTCTTAGAGGAACGACAACGCGTTATTGAAGTTATTAGTGAAGAAGGAAGAGTGTTTGAAGATTTACCGGTTAGAAGAAGTACACAAGGTAAAGCTTTTGTGAATATCATGTATGGATGTGACAAATTCTGTACATATTGTATTGTGCCATATACACGTGGTACAGAAAGATCTCGTAAGATTGAAGATATTTTAAAAGAAGTAAAATCTCTACAAGAAAAAGATTATAAAGAAGTCATTCTTTTAGGACAAAATGTCAATGCATATGGAAAAGATTTAGGAATGGAAGATGGATTTACTGATCTTTTAATTGCTTGTGCTGAAACAGGAATTGAAAGAATTAGATTTTATACATCACATCCAAGAGATTATTCCATCAGTACGATAGAAGCGATGAAGAAATATCCAAATATTATGAAATCATTACATCTACCAGTACAATCAGGAAATAACGAAATATTGAAACGAATGAATCGTGGATATACAAGAGAAAGATATTTTGAATTATTCGATGATATGAAAGAAAGAATTCCTGAAATCACATTTACAACAGATTTAATTGTTGGATTTCCAGGTGAAACGGAAGAGGAATTCTTGGATACACTTAGCTTAGTGGATCATTGTCAATTTGATATGGCATATTCATTTGTGTATTCACCTAGAAGTGGTACACCTGCGGCGAATATGCAAGATGATGTAAGTGCAGAAGAAAAGAAAGATCGATTATTCCGCTTAAATGAAAAACTCGCAAAGTATGCGAATGAGAAAAACCAAGCATATGTAGGAAAATTAGTAAAAGTATTATGTGAGGGTTCGTCGAAAAAGAATAAAGATGTATACACTGGATATAGTGAAGAGAATAAATTGGTGAATTTTACTGGTCCTAAAGGATTAGAAAATCAAATTGTGGAAGTAGAAATTACGGAAGCACATAGTTTTTCACTTGATGGGAAAGCTCTAGTTTAAAAGAGCTTTTTCGTATATAATAATATAGATAAATAGCTTTTTACATTTAATCATGGAGGATAATTTTATGAGCAAAGTACGCATTTTTGCGCTTGGCGGTCTTGATGAAGACGGCAAAAATATGTATATAGTGCAAAATGATGATGATATTTTTGTGATGGAATGTGGAATGAAATACCCAGAGACTGAACAATTGGGTGTTGAAATGATTATTCCTGACTTTAAGTATTTACAAGAAAATAAAAATAAAATTAAAGCAATTTTCATCACACATGGACATGATGATGTAATGGCTGCACTTCCTAATTTGGTAGAAGAAATACCAGGTGTTCCTTTATATATGGCTCCATTTACTGCTTTGACATTTGAAAGAATGATGAAGAAATCTGGTAATAAAGATTATAAAATTCATCGCATCATGCGCAATGCGACATTTAAAATTGGTAAAACAGAAATACGTACATTTGGTACAACGCAATCAATTGCGGATGGCTTTGGTGTTGCGATTAAAACAGATGATGGCTATGTAGTATATTCCTCTGAATTTATCGTAGACTACAGCACAAAAAATGAAGCATTTAAAATGGATATTTCGAATGTAACGGATATTGCGTCTGAGGGTGTTTTAGCACTGATGTGTGAATCTGTAGGCGCAACTAGAGAAGGTCATAGTGCACCACATCATCGTATTACAGAATCTATTGAGCCTTATTTTGAAGACACAACTGGTAGATTATTTATTACATTATTTAATCAAAATATTTTTCGTGTAATAGAAGTCATTGAACTGGCTTATAAATATAATCGCAAGGTTATGATCTATGATAAAGAACTAAGAGAATTATTATTTGATTTAGGAAAACTTGGTTATTATCATATCCCAGCTGGTTTAGAAATTGCGCCATCATCCTTTAATAATGATATGGAAAATATATTGGTTATTATTGCGGGAACTGGCTCTAGTATATTTAAAAAGGTACATCGTATTGCGACAAAAGAAGACGATACGATTGAATTTAGACATAGCGATACCGTAATTATTGCTTCTCCTGCTGTTCCGGGAACGGAAAGAGAAGAAGCTGCGATGGAAGATGACTTATATAAAGAAGCAGGTCGTATTTTAACCGTTGATGCAAAACGTACATATACAATGCATGCAAGTAAAGAAGACTTAAAGATGATGGTTTATTTAATGAAACCTAAATACTATGTACCTGTAAAAGGGGAATATCGTCAACTTGTGGCAAATGCGAATATTGCATTAGATATGGGTTATAAAGCAGATAAAATTATCGTTTTAGATAATGGTCTTGTGGCAACGATTCAAAATGGAAAATTAGAGAAGAATTTTGAAGAAGTGCCAGTTGGAGACATATTGGTAGATGGCAATGATAAATTGGATGAGAGTGGTATGATATTAAAAGATCGCGAGCTACTTTCAACAGATGGTGCTATTATTATTGGTATTGTGGTAAATCATGCCACAAAGGAAATTATTGGTGGACCAGATGTACAAAGTAGAGGTGTTATCTATCTAAAAGATGCAGACTACATTGTTAAACAAATTGGCAATATTATTGAAGAAGTAATTAACGAAGCAGTAAAAGAAAATCGATATGACAATATGAGTTGCCGTAGTGAAGCTAGAGAACGTATTTCTCGTTATGTTATGAGAGAGACAGGAAAAAGGCCGATGATATTACCTGCTATCGTTGAAATAAATACGAAAGAATAGAGGGTATCTGTGGGAAGAAAGTCAAACGAACAAAAAAGACAAGAGGCACTAGTTGAATCACAAAAACTAGAAAGAAGACAATGGATCACGATGGTGATCCTTTTGGCGTTTGTGATCGCAGGACTTGGACAATTTGGAGTTGTCGGCAAGTTTTTATATGATTTACAACGCTATTTAATTGGATCACTTTTCTGGGTTTTAATGGCATTAATCATTGTGCTTTTGATAATCAATATTATCAATCATAAACATGGCACAAAAGAAAGTAATGCATGGCCATTTGTGTTCATTATTGTTGGGGTGCTACTGATTCAGACATATTTTGCATATCCTGAAAGAGTTGGTATGGATGTATTCTTAGACCATGCGGCGAATACGACTACATTCTTTGGGGAAAATGCGGAATTAAATGTTGGTGGTGGATTAATTGGCTCACTTCTTTATAGTTTAATCACATCAGCAGTAGGAAGAAATGGTGTACTTCTTGTGGCTGCGGTATTAATCATTATTGCGATGATTTTACTTGTGTCATTAAATGTATATAAAAAAGCATTTAGAACAATTGTTAATTTCTTTAAGGCACCAGAAGATGATGAAGTGGTTGATGTTATTGAATTAGATGAAATTGAAGAGGATAAACAATCACCAAATCTTTGGAATATGATAAAGAAACATAAGGATGCGAAAATGCTTGGCACAATCGAAGCGGAGGATGCGATTGAAGAAACAAGCCAAGTAGAAATCATGAATACACAACGTGATGAAACAAAACCTTATGGTACATATATTATCAATGAGCATCCTGATGCAACAAAAAAACAAATTCCTGTTGTTGTGATGCCAAGTGGAAATAATAATAGTGGGGAATCGCCATTTATTAATGTGGATGATTTACAAGATCCATTTGCGGATATTGATGCGATGGAAAATAATGAAGAAGAATATGATGAATATGATACTTATGAAGATGATTATGACAATGTAATCGATGATGAGGAAGAAGAATATATCGATTATGATGAAGATCCTGATTATGATAATGAAATAGAAGACGTTGAAGAAGAAATCGAGACTGATGAAGAGGTAGTGGAAAAACCTGTTGCGAAAAAGCCAACAAGAAGAAATGGCTTTAAAAACTATAGAATACCAAGAGCGAATCCTTTATTGGAAGATGTACATCGTACAAATGCGAATCATGTAAATGAAGTTAATGCCAAAGAAAAAGGTGGCCTATTAATTGATATATTAAAAACATTCGATATTGAAGCGGAATTAATTGGTACACATATTGGTCCAAGTGTTACACAATTTGAAATCAAACCTGATGTTAATGTAAAAGTATCTAAGATTCTTGGATTAGCAGATAATATTAAGATGCAGTTAGCTGCGAAAGATGTTCGTATTGAGGCGCCAATTCCAGGTAGACCATATTGTGGAATTGAAATTCCAAATGCGGAAGCTACGCCAGTAAAAATGAAAGAGTTATTCAATGAGCCTCAAGTAAGGAATGATAAACATCCATTATTATTTGTGGTCGGAAAAGACTTACAAGGTGAGCCAGTTACTTGTCGTTTAGATAAAATGCCACACTTATTAATTGCGGGTGCGACAGGATCAGGTAAATCAGTATGTATTAACTCGATTATTTGTTCGCTATTATTGCGCTCAAAACCAGATGAAGTGAAATTATTATTGATTGATCCTAAGAAGGTAGAATTTACACCTTATCGTAATGTACCACATTTGATTGGCCCAGTGATTGATGATGCAAATAAGGCAAGTAATGCATTAAAAGTTATCGTTGAGATGATGGATGAGAGATATAACATATTCTCTGCAGCAGGCGTTCGTAATATTGATGGCTTTAATGAAAAAGTGAAAGCACAAGGTGGTAGACCAAATGATGATGGTTCACCAGCTCCACAAAAATTACCATATATCGTTGTTATCATCGATGAGTTGGCAGACTTAATGAATGTTGCTGGTAAAGATGTTGAATCTAGTATCCAACGTATTACACAATTAGCGCGTGCAGCTGGTATTCATCTTATTGTTGCGACACAACGTCCATCTGTAAATGTTATTACAGGTGTTATTAAATCGAATATACCAAGTCGTATTGCCTTTGCGGTATCTTCTGGTGTCGATTCACGTACCATACTAGATGCAGTTGGTGCAGAAAGATTATTAGGAAATGGTGATATGCTATATCAACCAATTGGTCAAAATGCGCCAGAACGTGTACAAGGTGTCTATGTAACAGATAAAGAAGTACAAATGATTACCGAAGAAGTGAAAAAACGTGGTAAACCGGAATATGATGATCATTTTATCCGACTAGATGGTGTGGAAGGTAATAATGGCATTTTGGCAGTGAATGATGATCCAATGTTTGAAGAAGTAAAAGAATATGTCATTCAAGCACAAAAAGCATCTACTTCACTATTACAAAGAAGATTTGGTATCGGATACAATAGAGCAGCTCGAATGATTGATGCTTTAGAAGAAAGTGGAATCATTGG
>CACXEN010000057.1 GCA_902766675.1 uncultured Erysipelotrichaceae bacterium | reverse complement strand
TTATAATGTACTAATACAGTTGCGCCTAAATCTTTGCATTTATCAAATGTTGACTTATATTGATTTCCCCCTCCATCATCAACCAAAATGATATGCGGAAAATCTTTCACCAATTCTTCAACTAATGGTAAAAGTAGCTTCTCATTTGGTTGATAGGCAGGAATTACTACAAATATATTTTTATTCATCCTTCACTCCTTGCATATTAATCACTTTCCACACTCCATCATATTCTATGATAAATAAGCGATTATTAAAGTGATCTACTCTTGTTTCATTTGTTTCTAACAACATATTCTTGTCAAATCTTACATCAACAGAATATGCATTATGATTATATTTTATAACATTCCCCACAAAAATATCTGTAAATGGAGGATCTAAGAGTGTATGAATAGATGTAAACGTAATATCTGTTTCTGTTGCCCATTGATATGCACGATTTTGCATGTCTGATCCATCAATAAAATATGGTGCTAGTAAATCATAACCATGTAATGGATCTTGATTATTTAAATCATCTGTCATAAATAGAGCCCAATTCTCACAGAAAGATAAAGCATCAAAATCAACACCAGCATCCTCAAGCGTATCAAATACTTCACGATTACTTTTTATTTCAATATTTTCTGAGTAATCAAAATCAATAGTTTCATCCCCATCTTGAATCACAATTTCAGGAATCATCGTTAAATTATTTAATATATATGTATTGGTTGATCCAATATCAACATAATTATATGCATCAGAAAAATCTTCATATGCAATACTATCACTAGCTTCTATTTCCTTATCATTGACATAAATTGTATAGTCTGATGGTGCCACAATTTTTGTGTGATAGAATTCAGCTCCTTCTACCTTTTCAAAGCCATCATCTTCTAAAATGTCATAATTGATTAATCCTAATTTATTTATTGTTTTAAGCGTTTTAAATTTCACAGTGAATAGATGTTGATTTGTTTCTTTATCTACAATTGCATAGTGATTCTTCTCTTTCTTTTTGATGTCATATGCATCACTTGCAATATAGTTTCTAATATTCTTTCTTGCTATTTCTTTACTTTCAACATTTTCGTTATATACAAATAAGCTATCAATATCAGAATCAGACATTTTATTTAATCTTGTTTCGATTCTCTTATTTACATCATTTTCATCCATCTCAACTAATGTTGCATAAGTACGATATAAAAAATATGCTCCTGCTATAAGTAAGAGTAATTCATATATTCGAAAGAAATAAAAGAATTTATTTCTCTTTCTTTTTGCTTTCTTTTCCTTAGCCATTTATTTCACCAACCATGCTGTAGGAATACGCCACGATGAGTTGTTATAATACAGCGTAACACTAGTTTGCAAGTATTGTCCTTCATAGAACATAGATGAAGAACTTCCTCCATCAATATTCGCTGCATTAACTGCACCATACTTTTCCATAATATCTATCAAATCAGAAGCAGTCGCTCCTAAATGTCCACTAGCACCTCTACCATCTGTAACCAGCAACAACATTTTTCCATCTGCTGTTTGACCAATTGCAGTTCTAGGATTTGCGCCTGACCCTAATCCATTTGCCAATCGCTTTTCCCCATTGATTATCAATTTCACAAAGTGATTGTTCGAATCACTAGATTCCTCTTGGAAACATATTGCATCGCGTAGTTTTTCTTCATCTAGTATTGTTAATACTTCATCTTCTGACATGCCATTAATATCAATAATCTTTAACACATTACTTTCCGACATACCAATTAATACTAAACCTGCATTATTTAATCCATTTGTATTTACCAATTGGCCATTTGATACAACAATGCCATAAGGATATCCACCTTTATTTAAAGTAGATTCATATAAACCACCATTAATTCCACCAACTGCACCAAACTGTTCGACAATTTGATTTAATTCTTTTCCATATTCAGTAAAAGGATATGTACTTCCTACAAATACACGACTTGGATCATTTACAACCATCATGATTGCACTAAAGTTATCTCCTTCTTCGTAATATACATTAATTTCATTGATATCTTCTTTTTCACTTGTTACTTCAATGAGTTCTTCATTTGTATCATCTTCCAAAGCTTCCATAGAATTTGAATTTATAATTCTATTTATTTCATCTTCTTCCATAAATAAACCAACCAACCATTTCATTTGGCCAGTTTCTAACATAGTAGTTACGAATATATTTTTTGCGTTTTCACTTGGTCCATGCGTAATCATAAAAATGCTAAAGATCAATACCGTAGCTACCATAAAAATCGTAACTAAAACAGTTACGAATACACGCAATAAAACCTTCAGAAACCTTTTCATAACACAACCATTATATTGTTTTTATAAAATATATACTAGTTTTCATTACTGTTAATTTCAAAGACAACATTAATTGTTACATCTTCTTTTAGCTCCACAAGTAATCCTTTATACAAATCTTTCACTTGTTTTACTGCGCTTTCATCAGCTTTCTTTAAGAATTCTTCTTGCGTAGCCATTTCTTTTATTGTGTCAGTCATTTCCTTTTGAATTTGATTTTGTTGTTCTGGTGTAAAGTTTACATCTCCCCACCCAAGAATTTCTCTATCAATTTCATCAAAAGTTGTTTTATCATAATTCATTTCAAGCATATCTAATTGGGCATGTGGAATAACAACAGTTACTGTCTTATTTTCTTCATCGATAATAATATCTTCTTCTGATATCTTTGATAAATCTACTGTATAGCTTGCAGTACCAAACATATGCACTGTTTGAGATTTTCTAAACCAATCAATATTTAAAAATGTATTGTCATATACTGCTGTTGTTTCGATTTCTTGTTCTAAGACTTTTAATTCTTGTGTTTCTTTATTTTTTCCAGCTACCATTTCCACAATTTCATAATGGCGATATCCCATAACAGGATCAGGATTAAATACTTGTGAGAAATCAGGCATATGTAAATCAATGGATGTACAACTTTGTAAACCGATTAACACAAATAAAGCAATACCTAAAGTAACCCCAATTCTTATGATCCATATTAAGCCAAATTTTCTTCTTTTTGTTTCTTTTTCCATATTCATCTCCTCATTTTACTTCTGCTTTATGTCCACTACCAACTTCGAAATGATATTGTACAATACCAGCATCTAATTTTGTTAAGTGTCCTATCAATGGATGTATCACACATTTTCCATTGTTATAATCAATTTTAAATCTTTGTTGGTTAAGCGCTGTCGGTGCTAATAAAGCTGCTTCAACTCCCTCTTTAAACCATGGAGGTGTATCTTCATTTAATTTCGTAACTTGCTGGATGGCTTTACTTTTTCTATTTGATTGAACTTCTTCGCCATATCCAAATAATATGATAGCGACTAATCTTTCATCCTCTTCTTTCAAAGACTTCGCCATCTTTTTATCATATGTACCAGCAACCCAACAGGTACCTAAACCCATCATCACAAGGTTTAACACCAACTCTTCCCCATAATATCCTGCTTTTCTATCTAAGTCTTTATCATTCTTGCCATAAATCGCAATATATTGTTTTACATTTTCAAACCATCCATACTTTACCATACGCGCAAATGATTTTGTATCATCATAGACAATTCGAAAATGTAATTGTGACTTAGTATTGATTTCTTCTATCAAATCTTCAATTTTTTTGATATCGCTAGCCTCAATTTCTTTATTTAAATATTTACGAATGGAACGACGTCTTTGTATTGCTTCTTTTAAATCCATTTGAATTTCAAACTTTCTATATTAGAATTATAAAAGATATTAAACAGATTGGTAAATATATGAATATACGTGAAAAACTATACCACTTAATTTATTACACAGATACAACCGGTGATGGTGAAAAGAATGCTGATATCTATGACATTTTCATGATGATTGTTATAGCAATCAGCCTTCTACCATTGATATTTAAAAATGAGACACCACTTTTAATCGCAATTGAAGTCGCAACAGTACTTGTCTTCTTATTTGATTATGCAATGCGTTGGTTTACATCAGATATCAGATTAAATAAAGGCGCATTATCTTTTTTGATCTATCCATTTACATTTATGGCAATTATAGATTTGTTGTCCACGTTACCATCTTTACCACTATTGATTCCTGGCATGAATATTTTACGTTCCTTTCGAGCAGCGAAAGTATTACGTGTATTTAGAGCCGGTAAGATTTTAAGATATTCAAAATCCGCAATCATGATTATGAATGTTTTCAAAAAACAAAAGCGTCCGCTATTAACAGTATGTACACTATCCATAGGATATATTTTAGTATCCGCAATGGTTATCTATAATGTAGAGCCAGATTCATTTGAAACTTTCTTTGATGCTGTATATTGGGCAACAATCAGTTTAACAACAGTTGGATATGGTGATCTATATCCAGTTACCACAATTGGTAGATTCATCGCAATGGCTTCCTCTATATTTGGAATTGCGATTGTCGCATTACCTGCTGGTATTGTGACTGCTGGATATCTAGATGAACTACAAAAAGAAAAAAATCAAAACAATCAATAAAAGTGAGCTAAATAAAAGCTCATTTTTCATTTTTTAATAAAAGAAATTATTTCCATCAAGGTGTTAATAGAATAATACTTTGTGTAATTAAAAGAATAGATAATGTATATAAAAACATGACTGTAAAATGACGCTTATAAATAATATTTTTATCGCTATGATAACGCACCAAAAATAATGCACAATCAGACATAAAGAATAATATAGCACCTATTAGTGCAATTAACTCTGCATAATGCCAATTAGAAAAATATTGCAAGAACGCAAAGATATTCATTAATCCATTACATATCAAATATACAAGCATTCCAATATACATCTTATTTGAAATATTCTTTTTGATACTAGTAATGATTCTTTTTGAAATATAAAAGTATAATAGCGCAATCATTAAAACCACAAAGACATTTATATTTTGGAAATTAATTCTACGCATATACACAAATACAAGATATATATGGCCAATAAGAAATGAAATACCACCTAATATAAACCACTTATTCCCTTTTGGAATTAATAATAAATCACCTAGCCAAAAAGCAATAAGCGCAAATAGTAATAAATAATCCATCGTATGCATAGAAAAGACATAATAAAGAATCAGCGTAATCATTAGAAATGGTTTGGTACGATTCCTTGCTTTTTTATCATCATAAAAACTATCTTTTAAATGTAGTCCTACAACGAATAAATATATTATGAAAAATATATAGCGCATATACCCTCTATTCACATTATAATTCAATTCTTTTTATCTTTATCCGTATTTCCAACATTTTTTAAAGAGTCAAAGATTGTAGAACTTCCACTTGCGATAAAATGCCCTACAACTTTTGCGATTTTTTGTAGTTGTTCTTTATTGATGGATGTGCCTGCTTTAAACATATCTCTAGCAGATTTTAAACCATGTTGTTTAATCTCTTCGATATAATCATCACCTGGTGCATCAAGAATACTAAATACATATTCTAAGAATTCCTCTTTATCTTCATCTTCTAAACCATCTAACCAATGCTCAATTGTTTTATCCAAAAACAAATTTCCATTACTAAATTCTTCTGCTCGAACAAAATGATTCTTTTCTACTACCCATGTCAAAGCATTATGTTGATAAGCACCTTTTCCAGTGCTTTGGATGATGCAATGATCAACATCATTATTCATTAATAATCCAATAATACTAGATCTTGGAATATAGCTATGAATACGATTCTTAATTCTTTGATATTCTATTGATTCAATTGTTTCCTGTAAAAAGCCAGGTCCATCATTTGACCAAATATCAGTGATCTTATCTTGAATACTTTTTTCACAAAAAGCTGCAGAATAAACCGCAAGATTTCCACCTTTGGAGTGTCCTCCAACATGTAAAATGCCATCATAGTCTTTACAATAATGATTTAGATAATCTCTAGCCGCAAGTTGTCCAGGTGTACCACTTTTATATGAGAAAAGTAAATCTTCTTTCCATCCTGTTACAGAATTGTCTGTTCCTCTAAATGCGACATAGCGAAATTGATCATTCAATTCAAAAGTAACAGCACTAAACTGTTCATCCTTCTCATCTTCTTTTCGATTCACAAAATATCCTATTTTTAAATTTTCAAATCGTTTTGATTCATATAAAGAATCCAGCAATAAAGGTGTCCAGCCATTGAACACAGTTCTCTTTTTTACTTCTTCCCTATCATGTACTCTAAAATATCGTTTGCGAATTGTTTTTAATTCTGTTGGCTCATCATCTTCTAAAACGACATGATCAAAATCACAATATGCCAATTCTGACAATATTAAACTATCCACTTCATTGAATGGATCATAATCAAATGTGATATCACCACGCCATTTTAAGTATTCATTTATATCTGACATATTTATCCTTTATAATTCTATTTCTTCAAAACTATCTACCACTAAGTCACCATAGTCCTTTAGAACTTTATGAGATTGATGACCAAATGATACAAGGAAGCATTTTTCAATACCTAATGCTTTAGCAGTATCTGCATCATGCGTTGAATCACCAATTAATATACAATCTCTTGGATCAATCGCATTTTGCGCAAACCATTTTTTTGCATGATATGTTTTAGATCCAGCCAAATAATCATCAATACCGATTAATTCTTCAAAGTATTGTGTGATTCCTAAAGAATCCACTTGTCGAATTAGATTTTCTTTATGTGAAGCAGATAAAATAATATTCTTATATCCTTTATCGATTGCCTTTTGAATTGTTTCAATAAATCCCTCATGTAATTTACATTCATGAAATCTTTGGTTATACAACAAGTTAAATTCATCTGCCATTTCATCATATGTTTCATCTGTAAATGTATATCCTAGCTTTAAGTAATAATCGTATACAGGAAAACAAAAATTATCTTTATACCAAGCAAGAGAATAATCGGTTTTCATATTTCTTTCTTTTAACATGTAATTCTCTATACTTAAGCATAAAGATGCATCATCAATGATTGTGCCATTAAAATCCCATACAATATATTTCATTAGTTTTTCTTCATCCTCTTATATTTTTTTCCAATATTATCTTTTAGAAGTTTTAATACACCTTCACTATCACTCGCATTAAATACCACTCTTTTTATATCTTTTTTATTTCCTTCTGTTTCAATAAATATCGTAGTTGTCTCATTATCTTTTATATAATCATATGCCACAATATCACGATATGCATAAAACCTACTATATGCGACTACACCTTCATTTCCTATGCCATCATGCATTGCATAAAAGAATGCAATCACAAATACCAATAGAATTGTACGAATATAATCAAATACATTATTCCTAGAAATATTTAATATCGTAGCTGATGCTACAAGAAATCCCATAACGACTACTAAAATACGAATTGATTTTTGTTGGCGATCTTTAATCAGCACTTTCTTCATATTCGTAAAATGTCTGTATCCCATATATCCTGCAAGTCCTAGAAAAACTGCAATCATTAAATAATTAAATCCATCTGTCATACGTATTCACCTTCTGCCTTCCATTTTATCAATTTCAGAATGTTTTTGGTATAATAGTTCATATGAAGCAAAAAGATTTTTTACCTTATTTAAATAAATTCGTATTAGTAAAACTACAAGATGGGACATTAGACTCAGGATATATTTCTAATCCAGAGGATTTTGACGCAAATGATGATACAGATATTAAAGTGATATTGCTAAATGGGCTACTATATTCTGAAATCTATATCAGTAATATTATAGAAATCAAAGAAGTAAATCGAGAAGATACCACAAAAATACCGATTGTAGGCTTTGAAGAATCTAATGAAGATAATGATATCAAGCTAGAAGAATTGTATGAGAAAAGTCTATTAGATGATTTTGATTTCACAATAGAAGACTTAATGAAAAAGGATACTGATGATTAAACATCAGTATCCTTTTTTAAGACATATTATTTTTTAAGCTGATATGATATCCATTTTCATCCGCATCTAATATCAATGTGCGACCATCCAAATCATCATTTTCTAGAATTGTTCTTGCAATCTCTGTTTCAACTTCTTTTTGAATATGACGCTTCATCGGTCTAGCACCATAGATTGGATCAACACCATTTTGAATAATTCTTTGCATTGCATTATCCGTAACTTCTAATAAGATGTCTTTATCTTCTAATCGACTACGTAATTCTTGTAAGAATTTATTCGCAATTTGTGTTAATACATTTTGATTCAATGCATTAAATACCACAATCTCATCAATACGATTCACAAATTCAGGTTTGAAATATTTCTTCACAACTTCCATATAGTGATCTTCTCTGGCATTTAAATCCTCTTCAAATGCATATTCACTACCTAAATTGCTAGTCATGATGATAATTGTATTTTTAAAATCTACAGTTACACCTTTTGAATCTGTGATTCTTCCATCATCTAGAATCTGTAATAAGATATTGAATACATCTGGATGAGCTTTTTCAATTTCATCTAACAACACAATAGAATATGGATTTCTTCTTACCGCTTCTGTTAATTGACCACCTTCTTCATATCCAACATATCCTGGAGGAGCTCCAATTAATCTAGAAACACTAAACTTTTCCATATATTCACTCATATCAATACGTACAATCTTTGATTCATCATCAAACAATTGTTCAGCTAATGATTTCGCTACTTCTGTTTTACCTACACCAGTAGGTCCTAAGAATAAGAATGAACCTAGTGGACGTGTTTCATCTTGTATGTTTGCTTTTGAGCGAAGAATTGCATCTGATACAACTTTTAATGCTTCATCTTGTCCCATTACTCTTTGTTTTAAATAATCTTGTAAATGTAAGAATTTTTGTTTTTCAGTGCTCATTAATTTCGCAACTTCAATATGCGTCCATCTAGACACAACTTTCGCAACCATATCTTCATCAACAGTTTTATGAATCATATTCATTTTATTCGCATCTGCTTCTTGTATGATTTTTTCTAGATTTGGAATCGTTTCATATTTTAATTTCGCTGCTTTTTCATAATCTGCATCATTTTGTGCTTGGGCAAGATTTAATCGAGCAATATCTAATTCTTCACGAGATCGATTAATACCTTCCATCTTCTCTTTTTCCATTTTCCAAAGAGAATCTTTCTTTTCTTTTTCTTCATTCAAATTCGCTAATTCATTACGAATGATTTCCAATCTTTCTTTTGCCTTTGCATCATTATCTTCTTTTAGAGAAGCTTCTTCAATTTGAAGTGTCATTATTCTTCTAGATAATTCTTCTAAATCTTTTGGCATAGAATCCATTTCTACACGGATACTAGCACATGCTTCATCAATTAAATCAATTGCTTTATCTGGTAAATAACGATCTGTAATATATCGATTGGATAGATTTGCGGCAGCCACAATAGCTTCATCTTTAATTTGTACGCCATGGTGTAATTCAAAGCGCTCTTTTAATCCACGAAGGATACTAATTGTATCTTGTACCGTTGGCTCTTCCACCATTACTTTTTGGAAACGTCTTTCTAGTGCTCTATCTTTTTCAATATATTTTCTATATTCATCAAAAGTAGTCGCACCAATACATTTTAGTTCACCACGTGCTAACATCGGTTTTAATAGATTTGCTGCATCCATTGAACCTTCTGTTTTACCAGCTCCAACAAGATTATGTAATTCATCAATAAAGAGGATGATTCTACCATTTGCTTCTTGGACTTGTTTTAAAACACCTTTTAAACGCTCTTCAAATTCACCTCTAAATTTAGCACCAGCTATTAAAGCACCCATATCTAATTCAATTAATGTTTTATCTTTTAAACCAGTTGGTACATCACCATTATGAATACGCCATGCTAAACCTTCTACGATTGCTGTTTTACCTACACCAGGTTCACCAATTAATACTGGATTATTTTTTGTCTTTCTTGAAAGTATTTCAATAATTCTATGAATTTCTTCATCTCTTCCGATGACCGGATCGATTTTACCATCTCTAACATCTTTTACAATGTCATGGCCATATTTTTCAAGTGCGTCTATTTGACTCTCATTCATTGATTCATCCATAGTAACACCTCCTCTTCTGTCATCTTCACATCTTTCTACATCTTGTGAAGTGATATGATATTTTTCTTTTATTGTTTGAATAATTGGTGCATCCGTTGCGAATAATCCAACGATAAATGCGCCACAAGACATATAGGTATCATGATGTTTTTCCATATATTTCAGCGCATTTTGATATGCATTTGAAACATAAATATTTAATGATGGTTCCCCATTTTCTGTAAATACAGGTAATTGTTTCAACATTTGTGACACCAATTGCTTCAATTCATTTTTATTAATATTTAATCTTTCAAATAAAGTGTCTAATGTGTCTTCTTCTAAAACACTAGAAAGGATATGCTCAGCACTTACTTCACTATGCTTATTTGCCCTAGCTTTATCTACTGCTTGGACAATAACCATTTTCAATAGTTCTGTCATTTTTTCTATATTCATGATTGTGCCTCCTAAAGAAGGATATTAAGAGAATTGTTTCTTGAAGCGAGTCCAGATACTTTCCCCGCTCTTTGTGCCCTGCATTTCTTGCAGTTGTTTATACAATTCTTTTTCTTTCTTTGATAAATCTTCATCCACTTTTAAATTGATTGTCACAATTTGATCGCCTTGCTTACCACCACGGATATCTTTTACACCTTTTCCTTTGAGTCTAAATTGTTTACCATTTTGTGTACCTGCAGGAATCTTCATCGTGACATCTCCATGAATTGTAGGAATATCTACGCTTGTTCCAATTGTTGCATCCACAAAGCTAAGTGGTACATCTAAATAGATGTTTTTGCCATCTCTTTCAAATTGTTTATGTGGCTGCACAAAAATTTCGATATATAAATCACCATTAGGACCACCATTTCTTCCAGCTTCACCTTTTCCTTGAATACGTAAAGATTGACCAGTATTAATACCAGCTGGAATATCTACATCTACATCCACATTCTTACGATTATGTCCTTTTCCTTTACATTTAGGACATACTTTTTTAATCTTCTTACCACTTCCATTACAATCAGGACATACACTTTGTGTTTGGAATACACCAAAGGCTGTACGTTGTTGTTGGAGAACAGATCCACTACCATTACAAGTAGGACATGTTTGAATATCACTTGCGGATGCAGCACCTAAACCATTACATGCAGCACATGGTTCATCATAAGAAATATTAATTGTTTTCTTTATTCCAAAACATGCATCCAAAAATGGTATTTCCAAACGCATATAACTGTCATTACCTTGCATTGGTCCTGTATTTGATCTAGATCTTCTAGAGAATCCAGATCCCAT
>CACXEN010000056.1 GCA_902766675.1 uncultured Erysipelotrichaceae bacterium | reverse complement strand
TCAGATCTTCGTCCACGTTTTATTTAACAGTTTTGCGTGGTTCAGAACTGTCATCCACGCTAATCCACGTTTTATTTAACAGCTCCTATTATTTTAGAAGACAAAATTCCCTTCCCTAAAGATAGGAATGATTGTTCCATCTTCTTGGATTCCATCGATATTCATCTCTTTTGTTCCAAACATAAAATCAACATGTATCATAGAATCATTTGCACCATGACTTACTAATTCTTCTTTCGTCATATTCACACCATTTTTCAAATTTTCTGGATATGGTCTTCCAAACGCTAAGTGACACGCAGCATTTTCATCATAGAGAGTGTTAAAGAATAAAATATTAGATTTAGATATTGGTGAATCATATGGTACTAACGCCACTTCTCCTAAATATCTTGATCCCTCATCTACATCAAACATTTCTTTTAGTACTGCTTCTTCTTTCTTAGCTCCAAAGTCTACCACTTTTCCATCTTCAAATTTAAACCAAAAATCTTCTACTACTTTACCATTGTGGCTTAGTGGCTTAGATGCATAAACAACACCATTTACACCTGTTTTTACTGGCATGCTGAAGCATTCTTCTGTAGGCATATTGCAATCGAAATATACACCATCTGGTCTACTTGCTCCTCCACCTACCCAAATATGATCTCTAACTAAATCAATGTTTATATCAGTTCCTAGTTCACTTGTGAAATGAAGTGATTTGAAATTATAAGAAGTTAATATATTAGCATGTTCAATTAATTCTTTATCATGCTCTTCCCATTCTTTGATTGGATCATTATCTTCACTCACTCTAGTAATTTTAAATATTTCATCACCCAGTTTCTCATAAGCTTCTTCAATCGGTAAATTAGGGAATATCATACTAGCCCACTCTCTAGATGGAAGACAAATGATACACCATTGTCCCTCATTATTTATTCTATATAAACTTAATTCTGACATTTTTTCATAATATGCTTGTTGGGTAGCACTAATCTTTGCACTATCCATATCTTTTAAATAGTCAGGTTTACTTGAGTCAATCGTTAAATAACAAGCACCTGCATCATTGTATGACTTCATGCGATCATATGACCATTGTGGAACTTCTTGTAAAGTTTCAATAGATTGATATGTAAAATCCATTCTATCTAATTCTTCATCTTCCCATAAGACAGAAACATACTTAGCACCTGCCTCATACGCTTCTTTTGTGCACATTCTTACAAATTCTATATCTCTAATATTTGCTGTAATGATAAGTGGCTGATTGTTTTGGACATTCACACCCTTCTTTATTACCAATTTAGCTAATTTTTTATACATATTATTACTAACCACATCAACCTCATCTTTCTAACTTGTCTATTATATCTTATTTATCCATCATTACCCTTTTTTATTCTCTTAAAACATTTTGTATAATCCTAGTCTTTCGTTTAGTTCAATATTAAAAGGATAAATCATGGCGATTTATCCTTCAATTTCTACAAACTTCTTATGATTATTGATATTTTTTCTTAAAGATAGTAGATGTTAGAATTGCACATAATGAGATACCAAATACAATTAGCCATAAACCAGTATTCGTTGTATCTGCTGTTTTTGGAACATCTGGAACACTCTTATTGTGAATTCTACATACAACTTCTCTCTCACTTGCGACAACAAATGTATTACCATCCAGTTTTACACCATCAACATAATATGTTGCAGTATATTTGTCAGATTCTTCTTCTTTGATAGTAACTTTACTTCCAATTGTCACATACTCATATGTATGTGTTTCGTTCGCTTTCAATGTTATAGTTTCAGAATAATCATTGATTGTTACTCTTAGTTTATAACTAGCATCTGACTTTAGACCTTCTTGTGTCTTAGTGATCTTTAAGTGTGTATATTCTTCACCTGGAGTCTCTGGGAACCAAGGTCTAACAATATTATTGATAACGACACTTCCTTCTTTTTCAATAATTTCTGTCATTACACGTGGCACTCTAGATTTTTCAACAACTGAATATTTCTTATCTGGATCTAATCCTTCAAATACATGTTTCCAGTTATTATCCTCGCTCAACTCAACTGTTGAGATTTCTTCACCATCACATTCTAATGCAACAGTAATTGTTGGGTATGTACTATATAGATTATATGGATCATCCCAAACCTTCTCTACTTCAAGTTCTGTTACTTCTACATCATAATGATTCACAAATGAAAAGTAATTCACTTTTTCATTTGTTGCAGGAGTATCTTGTAAAGCTTGATCAATTGCATCTTTCGCTTCAATCTCTTGATATTCCGCAATTTCACTTTCTTCTACTTTATATGTGCCTTTTAGTGGTAAACCACTCACAACAATCATCCATCTATCATCGCTTAGTTCTACAGATTCAACATCTTCTGTAGGATTAGCTGTATCACTGATATAACCCGCCATATAAGTGCCATCTTTTACGATACTAACTTTTAGATTTTTATCTTTAAGATCAACCGTATTACCTTCAGGATCTGTAACAACAAGTTTTTCTAAGAATTCATCATCAGTTAGACGTTTACCATCTTTATCGCTAACATCATCCCAAGCTTTCACAATCTTGATCTCATAGGAACGACCAATTTCAAGAATACCATTATTACTAATCGCACCACCACTCGCAATTGTTGCGTAGTCTGTTGTCCAAGGTGATAATGCTTTATTCTTCGTGAAGATAACTTTCGCATTGCTAATATCAGTGTTAGTTGGAGTAGATTGTGCTACTGTTCCGCTACCTACTAGTTCATTAAATTCTGTCACTGGATTAACTGCTTTACTTGTCCAATTATGAAGTCCTCCATTAAACATACTTTCATAGATTTCTGTTTCTTGTGGAGTAATTGAATCATTTCTAAACACATATACATCTTGTAGTGATTTCGCATCTTCTAGTGTAGTTTCACTTCCTACAGTGTTATTGAAGATTGCTGCACCATCAACTACTAGCACACTAGATACACCCAATTGACAAGTAGAGATACCTCCACCTGCGCCATCTGCATAGTTATCATAGATAGCTGCATCTTCCATTTTTACATATCCATCACGATCATTTCCCGCACCATGGATACAAATAGCACCACCAGAGAAATCAATTCCCCAAAGTACTGTATTCCCAACAAATTCTGTAGGATCGCCATCCAAATCTTGGATATATACTTTAGTGTTTGCATTTTTATCTACTGTAATTGCGCCACCATATAATTGCGCAACATTATCATTGAACTTAGCACCATTAATATTAATTTCAGTTCCAGTTGCGTGAATCGCACCACCACTTCCATGTTGGCTCGCTGCCCACGCTACATTTTCAGTAAACTTCGTACCATTTAAAGTTAATGTACCACCATCTGTTTTAATAGCACCGCCAGAAGTTGTATAAGCATCAAATTGCTCAGATTCTACATCTACTTTCGCACCATTTAGTGTGAAGTCTGCTTTACCAATTATTGTATTTGAATCTTTCAAATACAATGCACCACCAACTCTTGTGGCATTATTTTCTGTATATGTACCACCTTCAATATTTACTGTTGATCCATTCGTTGCAGTAATAACACCACCATTTTCATTTGTTTTGTTATTTGTAAATGTTGGATTATCTGTAACATTTAATGTTGCACCATTCACATTGATCATACTTCCTGATGATGTATTGTGATCTTGCATTTTTGTTGTTCCACCAACATTCATTGTCGAACCAGGCTTATTATCAAATAGACTCTTATTGCCATTTGATGAGCCATAAACAACTGAGTCACCATCAATTGTCACTTCATTATTATTCGTTATTAATGTGCGGTTGTTAGCATCTAAATAGGAATCCGTACATGTAATCACACCTGTTTCTCTATTTAAAATTGCTTCACCACCACCAGTATTCAGATCATAAATTGATGATTCACCAGTCAGTTCTAATGTACCGCTGTTATCAATCCATCCGCCATTTTTTATATCAACTGAGGATACTCCCTCAATCGTTACTTTTGCGCCTTCTGGAACTGTAAATCCTTTACTTAAATCAGCATGTGCACCATTTGTTAGTACTAATTCAGCTCCTTCTTCTAGAACTACTTTGCTAAGATTGTTGATTGTTGCACTATCGATTACTAATTTTGCACCACTTTTTACAACCACCTTACCATTACCCATTAATTTGAAAGAACTGTTTTTGATAGTTAATGTCCCACTAGCAACTTCTAATTTAGAATTTGCATTTGGCATTGTAATAGCACTGAGTAATACATTTTGAATTGTATTATTACCATTAAAAGTAACTGTGCCTGGCTTAGCGCCAGAACTACCACCAATCAGAATAGATGGTGATCCTTCCCAGTCTGTTCTTTGTCCATCAATCGTTGTATCTTTTGCAGTAATCGTGGCTAAATCCCAAGCATTGAATATCAAATTCTTTTTTGATGTTTTAATTGTTTCATTTTCAAATGCTAATGTTCCACCTAATCCAGCAGAAGCATTACTTCTAGAAATAAATGCGGAACCACCAACACTTACACCACCATTTCTTCCATTTGAAGAATTATCTGTTGCATTACCATTTTTGATATATGCAACTCCTGATGTAGGTCCCATTACAACACCATTGCCATTGATTGTGAAATCACCTGTTTTTTCTTCACCAGCATTCATATTTACTTGGCTTGTAACTTCACTACCTGGAATCGCATCTGTCACCACAATCTCATATACAATTCCATCAATTGTAACTTTTAACCATTCTGTTGTTGTAAACGCTTTTAATGCATATACTGTATTATTTTCAACTTTGAATAACTCAGGATTAGAAACTTCAACATTAGTTACCGTTCCTGATAAACCTAATGTATTTAATACTTCATCAAGTGATACATTACTATCACCTTCAAGTACATATTGCAAATCATTATATGTAAATTCAACTGTGTAGTATGAGAAACCATCAGCCTCTACAACTGCTGAGTCTCCATTTGTTGTAACAGCTAGTGCTTCAACTGACATTGCTTCTTCATCGATATGATAAACTTGTGTATTTAAACTATCATTTTTCACTTCAGCTAATGTAAAGCTTACTGTTACTGTATTATTGTCAGTAGGTTGAATTTCTTCCCCGTTTTTATCTAATACTTTGATATCAAACGTATAGGATGCCGCAATATTTACTTCCTTTTTTCTTACGTCTTCCAACTTGATATCTACTTCTTTTTCAGCTTCATCAGTTACTTTTTTAACTGATAGGCTAGCCCCTTCAGGAAACACACCTTCTTTAGCTTCAACTAGTACAACAACATCGTCAACTTTGATTGCTTCAGAAAATGCAGGATATACATTTTCTGGTAAAGTGTCATCAGTTTCTTTCGCTGTTAACACAGTAGTTACTGTACTATTCATTAAAACCAAAAAAGATATTAATATAGCAAATAACCTCTTAAGCATATATTCCATCCCTCCGCAATTTAAAATAAATTGCATTATTTATTAAATAAAATTTTACTACTCACAATTTCATTAGTCCATAAAAATATATGGATTGTTCCACTAAAAAAGGTACTTATATATGTAAATAAGCACCTTTATCCAACAAGTGAATATATCATTACCATTAACGGAATCGTTGCTAAACTAAGAATTGTTGTTAGCGCAAATAATCCCGCTATATAATCTGGTGATTTTTTGTATTCCAATGCAAACATAGTGACAAGTGAAGCAATTGGACAAGCCGACGCTACATATGCACATATTGCAACAACACCAGTTATATGGAATACCTTAATAAATAATAGTAATAGTAGTGGTGTTACGATTAGGCGTAGCGCACTAACCAAATATGTTTTCTTGTCCTTTAAGATTGCTTTTAAATCACTACGAATCACAATTGATCCTGCCACAATCATAGATACTGGAGTAGTTGCAGAACCAATCGAAGTAATTGGTGAGCGTACAATATCAGGAATAGGAATACGGAATACATATATGAAGATTCCAATGAATATGCAAATCATAGATGGTGTTGTTAATACATGTAGTAAATCTTTTTTACTCATACTGCCACGCATCAATATCATGCCATGACTCCATATAAATAGATTAAACATAATGATAATCGCAGAAAGATAGAATACTGCCTCTTCCCCTAGCATCGCATTAACTAGTGGAATTCCCATAAATGCTACATTACCATATGTAATTCCCATCTTTTCAACTTCTGATGTTGGTGTACCTTTTTTAACAAGGACAATACCAAGAATAATAGAAATGATATGCATCAATGCACCAAGTGCTAATGCAATCAAAAATCCCTTCATTCTTTCTGGATCACCATGATCGAAGAAACACGACAACAATAACATTGGACTTGTAATATTAATTACGAAGTGTGCCAAAGCATTCGTTTCTTTTTCATTTAATATATGTACTTTTACCGCAAGCATGCCAACTGCAACCATGATAAGTATTTTGGCAATCGCTTCTATCGTTGTTAATAATAATGTTGTATCCATAACGGGAACTATTATATACACAGTCACCACTTAATACAATCAGATTCCCAACAATAAAATGTATGATATCACTATTTTCTAGTTGCGCTTCTTTATTACAAATCTTTAACAAGCGTGATATGATACGCAAAGAATAGAGGTAAAGTGATGAAAGTATTATTAATCAATGGAAGTGCACGCCCAAACGGTTGTACATCACGTGCTCTTCAAGAAGTAGAAACCGTGCTACAAAATGAAGGAATTGAAACTGAAGTTATTATAGTTGGCAATAAAGATATCCGTGGTTGTATCAGTTGTAATAGCTGCGCAAATAGCGGTAAGTGTGTATTTGATGATGCAGTCAATGAAGTTGCTAAAAAGTTTGAAGAAGCTGATGGCTTAATTGTTGGAACACCTGTCTATTACGCACACGCAAATGGCGGTCTATTGGCTTTTCTAGATCGATTATTCTATAGTTCACATTTTGATAAGACAATGAAAGTTGGAGCTGCTGTTATTTCATCTAGAAGAGGTGGTAGTACATCAGCATTCGATGATATCAATAAACATTTCACAATCAGTGGTATGCCTGTAGTTTCTACTACATATTGGAATGAAGTACATGGTTTCACAAAAGAAGATGTAGAAAAAGACCTAGAAGGTCTTCAAACATTGAGAAACTTAGGTAGAAATATGGCTTTCTTATTAAGAGCGATCCAAAGAGAAAAAGCAGAAAATGGATTGCCTATAAAAGAGCACGGTGTATTCACTAGTTTCCCAGATGGACTATAAAAAGAGATTCGCATCTCTTTTTTGTTTTATTTAATCGTAATCATTTCATGCCCAGATAAATCATATTTATTCTCAGCATGCCATTCATCGATATACCATGAACTACCATCACCTTCAATTACTGCATTTACATGAATAGTAACCTCTGATGGCCCAAATTCCCCTGTTTTCTTTATTAGGCAATCATTATATGCATGGATATAAAAATCCACTGTCTGATTTCCATCTGCATCTTCAGATTCTTTGAAACTTGTTTTATCAATATCAATTCTGTTGTTTGTAAATTCATATGGTGTAGGTGTTTCGTGATGTTCCAATAACCATTTAATATGTTTTTGAGAAGCATTTTTCACATTTGAAAAATTATCTGTATTAGAACAATAAATAAAATCTTCATACGCAGCTGGGAAGTTATCACATAAGAAAGTAAATGCATCTACCGAAACTACACCAGGTATCAGTGTCGCTTCTGGTTCAGCTGTTTCTTCTTCCTTTTCTGGTATTGTTGTTTCCTCTGGTTGTTGGCTTTCTTGTGGTTCTTCCTCTTCTGTTTGTTCAACTAAAACTTCTTTTTGAGCTGGGAATATAGAATCTTTAAAGAAATATAAACAACCAGCTGCTATTAACAATAACGTTAGAACTAAGCCAATAATTATTCCTTTCTTTGATTTCTTTTTTTGTGGTGTAGATTCTTCCATAGCAGTTCCACATCCAGCACAAAACTTAGATCCGTTTTCATTTTTCGTTCCACATTTCTTACAAATTACACTCATATTCAAACTCCATTTTTACACCTTACTTAATAGGCCGTATTTATTATACAAAAAAAGACGTTATCTTTCGATAACATCTTTCACTATTTCAATAGACTTTGTACTGTTTCAATTAGATCATCAGCTGTTAATTTAAATTCTTTTTGTAGCCAATCAGGTGTACCTACTTGGCCAAATACATCCCTCGCGCCATGTCTCTTAAATGGAACACCTACATTGTTTTCTGCTAATACTTCTGCAACTGCTGAACCTAAACCACCAATGATATTGTGGTTTTCAAATGTAACAACTGCTTTTTTACCTTTTGCTTC
>CACXEN010000055.1 GCA_902766675.1 uncultured Erysipelotrichaceae bacterium | reverse complement strand
CTGCATCATCAACTGCATAATCTACATTTGCGATTTGTAATGATTCACTTACTGTTATTGTACTAATTGTAGAATCTTGAATCTTTTCGGGAACATCTAAATCAAACCCAACCACATTTGAAATATCTGAAATACTACTTATAGTAACCCATGGGTTAGCGATTTCTGTACTTTCATTCTTGACTTGCATTTGCGCGCAACCACTAAACAAGAATGCCATAACTAATAATAAAATACTTCCTTTTCTAAGCATAATCGTTGTTCCCCTACAACATGGCTATTATACACCTATATCAATTCTTATTTGTATAACTTACTATCCTATATATCAGCCTTTATGCTTCAAAACTACCTATCATCACTGATACAATATTTAAAAGATAGGATTTTTTTTGTAGCACAATATTTGGTGCTTCTTATACATATAACATCAGAGGTTACATATGAAATTTATATTTGCATCAGATTCATTTAAAGGCTCATTAACAAGCATTGAAATATGTAGATTATTAACTAAAGCCGCAAAACACATATTTCCTGATTGTTCAATTTTAGAGTTTCCTATTGGAGATGGTGGAGAAGGAACAGTTGATTCTTTTATCTATCATACAAATGGCAAATTAGAAAATATCGTTGTGCATGGTCCATATATGGAAAAGATTTCTACTACATATGGAATTATCAATAACGATACTGCAATTATTGAAATGGCAAGTGCGAGTGGTTTATCACTAGTCCCAACTGCAAAAAGAGATCCTCGTTATACGACATCTTATGGAACTGGTGAGCTCATAAAAGACGCAATCCAAAAAGGTTTTAAAAATATACTCATCGCAATTGGTGGATCTTGTACAAATGATGGTGGTATAGGTTGTATGCGTGCTTTAGGTGTTCAATTCTTAGATAAAAATGGAAATGCATTAGAAGGTATTGGAAAAGATTTAATCAATATCCACACAATTGATACATCTCATTTAATTGATTTTCATGATGTCCATTTCACTATCATGTGCGATGTAGATAATCCTTTATGTGGTGAAAATGGTGCAACTTATGTATTTGGTGCACAAAAAGGTGCCACACCTTTAATTCAAAAAGAATTGGAAGAAGGCATGTGTCATTATCGAGATTTATTAAGTAAAAATTATGGAATTGATTGCGACAGTATGAAAGGTGCTGGTGCAGCTGGTGGTTTAGGAGCCGCATTATATACATTTTTGAAAGCAGAGATGAAATCTGGAATAGAAGTTGTATTGGATTATATTCATTTTGATGATGCATTAAAGGATGTAGATGTTGTTATTAGTGGAGAAGGAAGAATTGATGCGCAAAGTAACTATGGAAAGGTATTATCTGGCATCGCCAATCATACAAAAAGAATGAATGTACCACTGATTGCATTATGTGGATCTAAAGGAAATGGTGCTGATGAAATGTTAGAAAATGGTATTTCAAAAATATATACAATACAAGAAGAAAATATGACATTAGAATATGCTATAGAAAATGCGAATACTCTTTATTACCACAAAGCAATTGAAGTATTTCGAGATATAAAAAAGGCACCATCTGTTGAATAGATGGTGCTTTCTTCTATAGTTTTCTATATATGAAGCCAAGATATCTTGTGCCTATATTTGCGGACAATGTCGCAGAAGCTTTATGGAATATGATTTCATCAAAGTGAATGCAACGTTCAATATTTTGTACAATTTCCATTCTTTCTTCTTCATTGAGTCCTGAATATACAACATATAACTTAGATGTATCGATATTCTTTTTATGATAGAAGTTTGAAATGATATATTGAACTCGTGCATCATTCAAATATCCCAAGAAATAACGTTTTACTTTGATTACTCCATTCTTAATTGTAAAGGAAGGTTCAAAATTCAATACATACACAAATAACTTTGTGATTGGAGACATCTTCTTCCTTCTCATTGCCATATCAATCGATGGAATTAAGAAGTTCGCTTCAATACTGCTACGATATCCATCGATTGCTTTAATTACTTCTTCAATACTCATTCCTTTGGACAACAAATCATTCGCATATAATACAATCATGCCAAGTCCAGAGGTTATCGCTTTCGTATCAACTACTGTTACGTTATTGAAACTTTCAGCAGCGATTCTAGCATTGTTGTATCCAGAACTGATACCAGTAGATGCAGAAAAGTGAATTACACTGTCTGCTTCTGTTAATAGATTTCCAAAGAATGCTTCATATTCACTGACAGAACTTGGTTCTGTTGTTACATCTTTGCCTTTTTCTAAGATGTAATAATATAGATTATCCGCATCCATTTCTAATGTATCTTTGAAGCGTCCCTCACTTGTGGTGATGTAATATGGCATGATACGAATATCATGTTTTTCTAAAACATCCGCATTCAAACCACATACACTATCTGTAGAGATAATATAATCTCTTTTATGTTTGTTTTGTAATACTTGAACAATATCTTCTTCTTTAATTACCGCAGCTTTTTCAATTAATTCTTTTGGCAATACATTCAATAATGTTGCTTCAAGTAATGCCCCATGGATTGGCTTTGCTAAATATGCTTGGAATCCATGATCTAAATAGAATGCATTTCTATCACTACCAGCATTTGCAGTTAATGCAATTACAGGTGTGTTATGACATAAGCCACCTTTTTGATTTCTTATACGACGCAATGTTTCGATACCATCCATATCAGGCATTTCATGATCCATGAAAATTGCATCATATTCGATTTGTGCAGTCTTCTCTAAACATTCTTTACCAGAAGCTGCCACATCTACCTGAACAAGCGTATCACGTAATAGCTTACGACATACCATACGGTTCATGTCATTATCATCTACGATTAATACATGTGCATCTGGTGCTTCAAATGCTTGTTCATAATTCTCAAGTGAGCGTTTTTCTTCTGTAATTGTTTTGAAGTTTAATGGCGTCTCACTCATAATTTTTTGTGGAATTACAACACGGAATGTTGAACCTTTTGTGAATACACTATCTACTGTGATTTGACCATTCATCAATTCTACAAGTTGCTTGGTAATTGTTAAACCTAAACCTGTACCTTCAATTGCTTTATTCTCTGCGCCTTCTAGACGTTTAAATGTGTCAAATAGATATGCAATATTTTCTTTACGAATACCTTGCCCAGTATCTTCTACACTAATTCGTAAGTTAAATGTATTAGAATTTATTTTATCGCCATCAACTGTAAGTGTGACACTACCCTCTGATGTATATTTAATCGCATTTGTTAATAAGTTAATGATGACTTGCTTTACACGCATTTCATCGCCATATAACATAGATGGAATATTCTCACCTACATGGATGTTAAATTGTAATCCTTTTTCTTTTGCACGATTCCACAACAAATTAACAACTTCAGATAGAATTACACTTGTTTCGTATTGTGCTTCTGTAAGTTTCATCTGTTTCGATTGGATTTTTGACAAATCCAATATGTCATTAATTAAAGCCAACAACATTTTACTTGCGCTTTGAATCGTCAAACTATTCTCAACAACTTCTTCTGATAAATTCTTTTCGCGTAATGTCATTTCATTCAATCCAATAATTGTATTGATTGGTGTACGAATTTCGTGACTCATGGACGAGAAGAATCTATTTTGTGCATCGTTTAATGCTTCGATGCGTTTTTGTTGGTCTTCGGTTAATTCAATTTCTTTTTCTAGAACTACACTTTGGAAATGTAATAGTGAACCGACGATTGTTGCAACAATAATTGTTGCAAGTATTACATCGGCATAAATTGCTTTCTCAGATGTCAGTTGTGATACTAATTCAGGATGATGGTAGCTAACATAAACTGCACCTACAAATGCCGCAATAACAGCGAAATAATAGATATAGAATCTTCTCCCTTTAAAGAATAGGAATACGACTACAATTCCTATTACAAACCATATCGGACTACCGCTATATACGCCACCACCTTTAAAGAAACCATATGGTAATACGATGATTGTACTAATCAATGTGATGATTGCTGCACCAATATAAATCTGCTTTGTTTTAAATGCATAATATGTAACGAATGCTACAAATAGTGTTCCAAGTGTTGGACCAATCCATGCTAGAACTCCCTCACCAGATAAAGTAGCAATGACGGAAGCACCTATCATAGACACTGTTCCTATTATGCCACCTAACAAGAACAGACGTTCTTGTAGAGAATAGGCAGAAGATAATAATAGATTTTTTATTCTCTTCATAGTTCCTTTCCGTCCTTTCTACTTTCCTCGATATTCCTTTTGAATACCTTTTAATGCATCAACTGCACCATCAAAATCAAAGTCACCGACTTCCTTCATTACTGATTCTATGATGTCTGTAACATCTTTGTCTTTGTAATAATATCCACGATATTCATTCACAAATTCTTGAATACTACCTGCTTCGAATGTTTCTAATTTGTCATGTAATATATCGCAGAATTGCGTAAATGATGCTTCATCCATATCTTTTCTTTCCACATTTTCAATATTCGTTGTTTCTTTGATGATATGTGGGTTATTTCCAATCATATCTAAAACACGACGATATTCTTTCACCAAAGAATCATGATATTGCTCGATTGTAATTTCATCTTGTTCTTTAGACGCAATTTCTTCTTTATATGCAATATCAGATAGTTTCATAGCTCCAATCGTTTTCGATGTAGATTTGATAGAGTGTGTCAAAATAGAATAATTTTTCCAGTCTTTTGCATTGTGATAGCGGCTTAAATCTTCAAAGTATTTCTTACCTGTTTCATAATAAATACCTGCCATTTCAATGTAGTCTTCTACACTACCACCACAATATGTCAAACCTGCTTTCTTATCTATTCCTTCCATTTGGGCAAACAAGTCATCACTAGAAATTGTCTTCTTTTCTTCAACGACATTTTCTTCAACTGGAAGTTGTTTGCTTAGAGGAATGTATTTTTTCAATACATCGTATAACACAATATTATCGATTGGTTTCGCAACGAAGTCATTGAAACCTTCCGATAAGAACATTTCTCTAGATCCTGCAATCGCATTTGCGGTTAATGCAATAATTGGTACAGTTTGGAAATATGAACCTGTCTTCATACGTATTGCATGTAAACACTCAATACCATCCATACCTGGCATCATATGATCCATAAACACAAAGTCGAAGTCTTTTCCATCAATGATATTTAATGCTTCTTCACCAGAAGATGCTGCAGTTATACGAATTCTATATTTTCTTAATAGACCTTCCACAACTTTTAAATTCATGAGGTTATCATCAACAACCAACACTTTTGCGTTTGGTGCCACAAATTGTTTTGTGTCTACATATTTTCTTGGACTCTCTAATATTTCTCCGCCATTAAATAATTCCGCAAGTGTCATTGCATTATATGGTTTGTAAAGAATATGCATTCTATTATTGTCTGGTAATACATGTTCTCTTTCTGCGATTAATACAACTGGCATTTGCTCTGCGATTTCATCGAAAAAAATAGGATCTTCTTGATATTCTTCTGTTCCAACAATTAAATGAGAGAATGAATTATTTTTAATTCTTCTCTTTAATTCCGCAAGGGAAGAACATTGATAAACAAATATTTTTAAATATTCAGAAATATTCTTAATATGTTTTAGATAATCATCACGTACACTTGGTTTTGCTTCTTCGATGTTGTAATACCAAATTGCTTTAATCCTGCTTGGATTATTAATTTCAATACATGATCTTTCATCATCTACACGTTGTGGAATAGTAAAACTAAATTCACTACCTTTACCAAGTTCGGAGTTTACATGCAAGAATCCATCCATCTTCTTTACTAATTCCGAAGAAATAGTCAAACCTAAGCCCATACCTTCAACACGTCTGTTTCGATTACTATCGGCTTGATAGAAGCTTTGGAAAATTCTTTCTTGTTGGCTTGCATCCATACCGATACCTGTATCTTTAATACGAACAATTAAGTTAACACCATAAGATTCAGGTCGATATGTAACTTCTACTCTAACTCCACCTTCATTGGTAAATTTAATCGCATTACCAATTAGATTATTAATCACACGGCGCAATTGTGCTTCATCTCCATATAAAAGTCTTGGAATATTTGGATCGCAATCAAAAATCAATTCCAAATTCTTATCTCTATTTTGGAATACTGTCATATTCATTACATCATTCAATGTAGAAGTAATGTTATAGGAACGTGGATTTAACTCTAATGTTTTTGATTCTAATGCAGAATAATCCATGATATCAGTGACTATTGTTTGTAATTCAAAACCAGTCATTTGAATATCTAAGACTTCACGATGAATATCTTCTGGTAAATTCTCTTGCAATAGAATTTCACTCATTCCTGTAATTGTATTAATTGGTGTTCTTAATTCATGTGATGTATTCGCTACGAAGTCATCTTTAATCTTTTGTGTACGATTAACTTCAACTTCTAACTCTTCCATATCTTGGTCTTTTTGTTCGCTATTGCGGATTCTATAAACGCATAGCATTAATAAGACGAAATAAGAAACAAGTTGTAGCATTGCTCTTTCTTGTTCTACCTTTGGTCCATCAAACATTTTATTTTGGGCAATAAATATGTGATATACCAACAAGAAAAATGAATCTACTACGACGACGTAATATACTGTCGCAATATCATATAGCGAAAATAACACCGCAAATACACACAGTGTTGGAATGACAACTAAAAAGTTTTCGCTCTGTACACCGTAGAATGTAATACTTATACAGGCAAAAACTGTAACGATAAAAGCTCTAACTTTATAATTTCTAAATCCATTAATATATGCCCACCATACAAAAGCAACCTCAGCCGCCAAAACAGGAATGATAATTGGAGACCATCCCATTGCTACTGTTGCATATATTAAAAGAACTGAAAATATTGAGAAAGAAATAATAATGACTGTCTCTCTTTGGCGTCTACGCAACTCAAATGTATTATTCATTAGTTATTTCCTCTCCAACATATGCACTCAATTCATCCGCCATGCTGATGAAAACATCCACAAGTTTAGGATCGAATTGTGTTCCCCTTCCTTCTTCAATAATCTTCAAACAAGCTGATACAGGGCGAATTTCTTTCTTATATACACGCTCTTCATATAATGCATCAAATACATCCGCAATAGACATAATGCGTGCACATAGCGGGATATCCTCCCCTTTTAATTGTGTTGGATAGCCTGTACCATCCCATCTTTCATGGTGATATAGTGCAATTTGACGACCTACTTCTAGATAGTCTGGTTCTTCTACCCCACCTAAAATATCATCAATGATTTCTGCACCATATCTTGCATGATCTTTAATCACTTCAAATTCTTCCGTTGTTAATTTTCCTGGTTTCTTTAAAATCGCATCAGGAATCTTAATTTTTCCAATGTCATGTAATGGCGTAGCACGAATTGTTTGACTGATGTAGTTCTCTGTTAATTGCTCGTCAAACATTCCTCTCTTCTTTAATTCCAAACATAACATTTCTACATAATGTTGTGTATTACGTACGTGTGTACCTGTAGAGTCATCGCGTTCTTCAATTAAGTTCGCCATGCCAACGATGACAGCGTTTTGAATATGTGCGATACGCTCTGTTTGTTGAATAATCGTTTCTGTTTGTTCGGAAACGATTTTCTCTAATTCCTTACGATAGGAATACAATTCCATAATACGTTTAACACGACCTTTTAATACTAGTGGTACAAAAGGTTTATTTACGAAGTCTATCGCACCTGATTCCAAACATTTCGCTTCAATATCCGAATCTTGATTCGCAGTCAAAAACATGACTGGTATTTCAACATATTTTTCATTACTTTGTAGCCTACGCATTACCTCAAATCCATCGATTTCAGGCATATTTAAATCCAACAAAATCAAATCTGGGGTATTGTGTTTTAAATAGGAAAATACCAATTCTCCTTTATTCACTGTAGCTACACGGTAGTCTGGTTCTAAAATTCTTTGTGCCAATTTTAAACTAGTACTATCATCGTCAACAACTAGAACTATTTTATCTAAATTATTTTCAATATCCACGTGCTACTCTCCTTCCTCGCATATTTCCCCATCTTAAGAAATTATAGCATAATATGATGTTTTCATTCTTTTTTATCAAAAGTTATACTTCACAAACAATGATCAGAGTCCAACATGAATACTCTTATTCCCTTTTACTTGTTGGCTATTCTATTTCAAATCTTTAAAACATGATACAATCCAATCACAAGGAGAACGTATCATGAACGAAATATATAATAAATGTCTTGCTTCTGCGAATTATTTAAAAAGTATCATTGATGCAGAAGATGCGATTGGTATCGTATTAGGATCTGGATTAGGAGAACTTGGAGAAGAAATAGATAATGCGACTGTCATTGATTATAAAGATATTCCAAATTTTCCACAGACAACAGTTCCAGGTCATGAAGGAAAGTTAATCTTTGGATATCTAAATGGTGTCAAAGTATTATGCATGAAAGGAAGATTCCACTTTTATGAAGGTCATGACATGAATACTATCGTGATGTATGTACGTGTAATGTCTCTACTTGGAATCAAGGCTCTTATTTTAACGAATGCTGCAGGAGGCGTTGATCGTACATTCAAACCAGGCACATTAATGTTAATTGATGATTTCATTAACTTTATGGGCGAAAACCCTTTAACTGGCGTAAATATTGAAGAATTTGGGACAAGATTCCCTGATATGACATATGCAATTCATCCAGAATACCACGACTTAGCTTTACAAGTCGCAAAGGAAATAGGAATTGATTTACGCCATGGTGTTTATATGGGATTTAAAGGACCAAGTTTTGAAACACCAGCAGAAATCCATATGGCAGAAGTGCTTGGTGCCTCTGCTGTAGGTATGTCTACAGTCCCTGAATTTATTGCCGCAAGACATTGTGGTTTACCAGCAATTGGTATTTCATGTGTCACAAATCTAGCTGCAGGTATTACTGGCGAAGCTTTATCACACGAAGAAGTACAAGAAGCTGCTGACTTAGTCAAAGAAGATTTCAAAACACTTATTAAAGCAATCGTTGCTAAAATGTAAATCCATGTCTTTCGTTTTTTAGTAAAATGAAATTAATAATATAAGGAGTATGTTTATGAAAATCGGTGTTTACTACCTAGTATCTTCTACTGCCGCTGCAGAAATAGCCAACAATAATAATTTCCCATGGCTAAAAACACTCAGCGAAAAAACTGGTTTTGATTTTGAAGTGAGTGATATCGATCATATCAATGATTATGATATATCTCTAATCTTTGTGGGTGGTGGCGGAACGGAAGGCCTTTTCTTAAAGGAAATAGAGAATTTGCCAAAGCCATATTATCTTTTAACAACAGGCGCAAACAATTCACTTGCTGCTTCTATGGAGATTCTATCTTATCTAAGAAATCATGAGTTACCAGGTGAAATCATCCATGGTTCAGATGATTATGTATGTAATCGATTAAAAGAATTATCAATTATTCAAAAAGCGAATAAACGCATCAGTAATTTTAAATTTGCACGTGTGGGAAAGCCATCCGATTGGCTAATATCTTCTGATGTGGATGCGAATTTATCAAAAGAAATTAATGGTATTGAAATCATTGATGTAGATATGGAAGAATTCTTTGATGAAATTCAAAAGAAAGAATATGTGGATAATGCATATACAGAAATGATTAAATCAAAGAATTATGACGCAAAAGAAATTGATGAAGCTTTATATATCTATGGCGCATTAAGAAGAATCGTAGATAAATATCAATTGGATGGTTTAACAGTAAGATGTTTTGATTTATTAGATACTGTTCATTCTACTGGTTGTTCTGCATTAGCAATTCTAAATTCGGAAGGAATTTATGCATCATGTGAGGGTGATGTACCTGCCCTTATTTCAATGGCTGTACTTGGTGAATTAACGAATCAACCTGTCTTCATGGCTAATCCAAGTAGAATTGATACAGAGAAAAATGAAATCATATTTGCGCATTGTACATTACCTATTACCATGCCAGAATACTTCAGTATCATGACCCATTTTGAATCACAATTAGGTGTCGCTTTTAGAGGTCATATCAAGGAAGGTCCTGTCACAGTATTTAAATGCAATGGCCTCATGCAAGAATATTTCTTATCTAGTGGCGAACTATTGGAAAACTTATGTGAATACAATTTGTGTCGTACACAAATCAGATTACATTTAAATGAATCTGTTGAATATTTCTTAAAAGATTCTATCGGAAATCACCACTTAATCATTCAAGGTGATCATTCACATATCATTGAGGAATTCTTTCGATAAAGGATTCTGAATATAAAAACCAAGACATATGTTGAATATGTGTCTTGGTTTTCTTTTGTGAAGTACATGTATTTAGTCATCGTTTATATACATCCCTTCGATGACCAAATGTCAAAATAAGAATTATTAATTTATTGTCTTGAATTTCTGCAATTAAACGATAGTTACCTATCCTATATCTCCATAAGCCTTTTTTATCATCAACTAAAGCTTTACCATGATTTCTAGGATTGTCTGTATTTTCTAAATTATGCTTAATATATGAAGCTACTAATTTTTGTACAGAAGAATCTAATTTTTTAAAAATCTTCTGGAAATCTTTAGAAAATAAAAGCTTATAGTGCGTCATAATCGATTCCTGCTTCAGCGCACATGTCCGCTAGTGTTGTCTTATCATTCATATCAACACTTTCATATGCCAATAAGGCAAGTTTATAGTCGTAATCATTTTCAAGTTTTTCTTTTATCGCTTCTAAAACAACTTCAGATACAGTTTTATTTTCTAATTTTGCATATCCTTGTAATGCTCTCTTTAATTCTTCTCCTACTCTGATGTTTATATTTGTGGTCATTACAATCACCTCCACCATCAATGTAACACAATGTTTTACATATTGCAACACATTGTTTTACAGAATCTTTTCATTCTATTTCATAATCAAAAAACTTCGCATTTTTTGCGAAGTCTTTCATAAAT
>CACXEN010000054.1 GCA_902766675.1 uncultured Erysipelotrichaceae bacterium | reverse complement strand
GCATCCAAATTAATTAAGTCTGCCTCTAGCTTTTTCATATTCTCATTTAATTGCGATTGTAATTCTGGATATAACAGACATAATTGCTCATTGATTCTTTTTGACATCGATAACATCGCAATTGGGTCTAACCACAAGAATAGATTTAATTCATCAGTATCAATTGTTTTAAATACATCGCCTTCATAGTAATCTCCTTCAATGAATTCTTGATTTCCATTCACCATGATTGGAGTATATCTACCAAAACGATATGTTGTATTCAATATCGCTAAATCAACATCGTTGATTAAAGACTCTTTGATTTCATCTTTATGAAGACTAATATATGGCTCTAATTCACCAATATGAAAGAGTACAGCATTCGTATATAACAGCTCTTCATGATCATCCACTATAGATGCTGCTTGTACAATGACATCATTTTGAATGCTTTTGGCTTGAATCGCACCATCACTTAATCGCTCAATGATATATTCTATTGGATAAATAGTATATAAAACACCAGATTTTACATATGCACATCCACTACTTGCTAACATGCATAAAATACAGAAAAGAATGACGATACGCTTTCTCATACGTCACCTCTTCTAAATACATACATATTCAAAATAATACGCAGTGCTAAATATGCAGGTATCGCGATAATTACACCAACTACACCAAATAATGCACTACCAGTAAAAATAGAGAATAATGACCATAATGGTGTAATCTTTGTATTCTTTGCATGAACAAGTGGCGCAATGACATATTCATCTACTTGTGCTAATACAACAATCGCTATCACAAGTATCGCAATGCGAATTGGCGATAATGTTAGTGCAGTAAATATACCAATAATATTTACAGAGATTGGTCCAATAAATGGAATGATTTGTGATACTGCTGTAGAAATACCAAGAATTAACCAATCTGGATGTCCTACTAATAAATACAAAAGTGTATATTCCACAAATCGAATACACATAATAATTAATAATGAATGTAAATATTCATCCACTTCATCATGTATTTTCCAAACACATTGAAAGAATCTTTCACTAATCGATTTACAGAAACTCTTTACGCCATTATGAATTCGATCCCAAGATAATGACATAAATATAGAAATCACGATGGATATCACGATTGTTGTGATTGTGCTTAATGTATTATTGATAAAACTTGGAAGTGATTTACTGAGATCTGGTAAAACACCCCTTAAATTCGTTAATGCATTGACTAAATTATCTACGATTTCTTTTAATATTTTATTGGAATCGTTACTAACCAAATCGTTATAACTTTCAAAGACATGATTTAAGCCTTCGATAATAGAATTGATAAAAGATGATCCTCTAGTGATTAACATTGGTAATAATATAGAAATAATCCATATTAAGAAAGCGAATAGAATCAAATATACAATCGCAATTGCCGCAACATGATGCACATGCCATTTTTCTAATCTTTCAATGATATGATGCAATATATATGCAATCGCAAAACCAATGATAAATGGTTTAAAAATAGAAATCAGTATATCAAAAACACTCTTCCAGATTGAAGAAGTTTCTTTTAGTAACCAAATAATCAAAATGGCAAGTGCAACTTTCACCAATGACTCTATCGATACTTTCTCTTGTAAGCGTTTTATGTAATCTTGTAAATTATGCATTATATTTATTATAGCACTGAAATTCTATCCATTAGACCATTTCTAGAAAAACTAAAATAATCTCTTTGCGAGACGATAATATGATCTAAAACTTGAATTTCTAATAGCTCTGCGCTATTGCATATCTTTTCTGTAATTTTAATATCCGCAACACTTGGCTCTAAATTTCCACTTGGATGATTATGCACAAGTAAAATCTTCGTAGATGATAATAAGAGCGCTTCCTTTATTACTTCTCTTGGATATACTGAAGCCGCATTTAATGTGCCCACAAAATGAATCTTATAACCAATCATATGATTATTAATATCTAAATAAATCACCAAAAAGTTTTCTTGTAATAAGCCACCTATCTCTTTCATTAACCAACTAGCTACCTTTTCAGGACTATCTAAGATATTTACATTCTTTACATTTTCATACGCTGCTCTTCTAGATAATTCAAAACAAGCCTTTAGTTCTAATGCCTTTACTTTTTGAATACCAGGTATTGTTTGTAAAGAAGAAATATCCATCCTTTCAATTCCGGCAATACCCCCTGCTTTTTCAATAATACAATCTGCCACTTCTAAAGCAGATAATCCTTTTGCGCCATGTCGTATCACAATAGATAATAACTCCCGATTGCTTAATGTTCTTATCCCAAACTGAAGTGCTTTTTCTCTTGGTTTTTCATTTGATGGTAATTCTTTAATCACACCCATAAAAAAAGATACCTCCAACATTTTATATGGGAGATATCTTATTTTCCGAATACTTTTAAATAATATTTTGAACTAAAGCGATAATAAAGCTAACCAATACCACCACAATTACACATTTCCCCATGGAGAAATTCTTTTTCACTAATAAGTAATGCAATAATAGACCCATTACTACCGTTAAGACTCCTGGCAATAATTTCGCAATTGTAGGAATTGAACTATTATCTTGGCTCATTGCGATTTGCATAGCGTAACCAGATCCTAAAGCAACTAATATAGCACCTAGCATAAAGCTACCAGCTATCATCATTGACTTCTTTAATGTTCCTGCATTCTTCTGCAATTTTTCAATTGCGCGCATGCCATGTTTATATCCATATTGAATTGACACAAAACGAAGAATAACTTGCAGTAAGAATAATACAACGCAATAGATAGCTACTGCCATAATCGATCCATTTCTAGCACTTTCTATAATAGATAAAGCTAATAATGGAATGAAAAGATAATATACTAACATCTTACCAATTGCATCACATGTATATGTCGCAATACTTCTTGTGCTTCTGATTGTTTCTAAATCACATTTTTGTTGTTCAAGAGATAATACGACACCCATTGCTAGAGGTGCAAGTGGCGATGATGCACTACAGTGTTCTAAATTATGTCCCATTGCCAATTTACAATCTTCTTCATCACTGTGAATTTTACGTAGTGCTGGTTGTATTGCCCAAAGCCAACCAATTGAATCACTAGATTCACTGTTAAAAGAAATACCAGACAAAAATGAACGTAGTGCCACATTTTGTAATGTCTTCTTATCTAGAGGGAACGCTTCTTGTTGGTTTTGATATTTTGCTAATCCTACCACCATTTTTCGCCACCTCCTTTATTTGTTGTTTTTACTGTTTCTTTTTCAGCACGATTGAAATCATAATAGCCTAAACCAATCGCTAATAATGCCACAAGTAATATTGTCACATAGAAATTTTTACTTACATAATATGCAAGCATCGCAACGGAAACACCCGCAAAGAAAATACCATAATTATCCTTCACAGATAAATTTCTCATTAATACAGCTATACCAAGTGATGGAAGTAATACACCAATAATCGCAAATGCATTAAAAATCCATCCATTTGTTGTTGTGATAGATGATAATAATGCAGGAATCTCTGTTCCTTTGCTAAATAAATAACTAGCACATACACCAAATGCAACACCACGAATCAAAAGCGCAATCAATTGATATACAAATACACTTTTGCCCTTTTCTGCTTGGTTTCTGGATAGTGGTAATAATAGCGTTACCACAAAATCAATGATATGTGATAGTGCAGTTCCAACAATAATAATGGATACCGCAAGTGCCATCGTTTCTTCCGATGATAAAGTCTTAGTAGCACTTAATGCCGTGCATAAAACACTTGCTAATACTAAGCTCTTTCTAAAATTTAGAAAGAATGTTTCCTCAAATGATAATGATGCTAATTCTAAATAAGCACCAATGAGTAAACCTGTTTGTACATCACCAAATAAAGCCCCAACAATTGTTGAAGCGATTAATGGTCGATGTAATGTTTGTGTTAAAGCGAATTCATCAATCGCTAACACAAATGCAATGAAAAATATAATAATATTCAAAATTATGCCCTCTCCTTATTCGTCTTCATATTCAGATCGTACATATTTCTTTATATTCTTTTGTCCTTCTTCAATAGCCATATCAGCTAAATCATTTAAAGAAGTCATATATCCTCTCGCTAGATTAATTGCGTTTACCATACCAAGATTAGTACCTGTCACAATTTCTATATCTAACTTTGTTTGATATTTCATCTTTAATTCAGATGCGATTTTAAATGGTGTTTGTCCGACAACATCTGTCATGATTAAAATACCTGAACAATCTTCTAAATCTTTAATAGCATCTTTCAATTTATATTCATAATCATCTGTTGCATCTTCTTGATTGTAAGCAACACATTTAAATAATTCTGGCTTACCTGCTAAAAGCTGCAAAGCACTATATAGACCTTTTGGATAATCACCATGCCCTGTTAATATAATTCCTACCATATATACACCTATTTAATTCCATCTGGATTCTTTACTGTAAAATTCCAAGAATCTTCACACATTGTATTGATATCATATTTTGCTTCCCATCCTAAAAGTTCTTTTGCTTTTGTAGGATCTGCATAACATTCCGCAATATCCCCAGGACGACGATCTTTGATTTCATATGGTAACTCTTTACCACAAGCTTTGCTATAAGCATGCAATACTTGTAGAACACTATAGCCCTTACCTGTTCCAAGATTTATCTTTTCAACACCTGTATGTTCTAATGCATATTGATATGCATTAACATGTCCTTTGGCTAAATCTACAACGTGGATATAATCACGTACACCAGTACCATCTACTGTGTCATAATCATTTCCCCAAATTCTTAAACAATCAAGTTCACCACTCGCAACACGTGCAATATAAGGAACTAAATTGTTTGGTATACCATTTGGTACTTCTCCAAGTAATCCACTTTGGTGCGCACCAATTGGATTGAAATAACGTAGTAGGATCACTGATAAATCTTTATCAGCTACACATAAATCTTCTAAT
>CACXEN010000053.1 GCA_902766675.1 uncultured Erysipelotrichaceae bacterium | reverse complement strand
TTAGCGCTTATCTTCACACTGATTGGAAATGCGACTGGAAATGCGACGATGCAAATATTAAATCTAGATATTCTTACAAGCATCTCCTCTATTGTTTCATTACCAAAATTCACATTCATACAAGCACTCTCACAACAACCTGCAGGTGTATTACCAATTGATGGTGCCGCATTAGGGAATATTGCGATGACATTCGTCCCAATTGGAGTTGTAGAACTTGCACAACATATTGCCGACCACAAAAACTTAGGCGCAATTATCGAAAAGGACTTAATCAAAGATCCAGGTTTAGATAAAACATTATTAGGTGATGGTTTAGGATCTATCGTTGGTGGCTTCTTCGGTGGTGCCGCAAATACAACCTATGGCGAAAGTATTGGTTGTGTAGCAATTACAGGTAATGCGTCTATTTATTCTATAGTCTTAGCTGCAGTTGGCTGTATGCTACTATCCTTCTTTACTCCATTTGTTACATTAATCAATTCCATTCCAAAATGTGTTATGGGTGGTGCTTGTGTCGCATTATATGGATTTATTGCAGTCAGTGGTCTACAAATGTTAAAACGTGTAGATCTAGGTAATAATAAAAACCTATTTGTTGTAAGTAGTATTCTAGTTACTGGTATTGGTGGTTTATCTCTAAACTTTGGCACAAATCCAGCAACTGGTGGTTCCCTACTTGTTGTAACATCTCTAGCAACTGCATTAATCATGGGTATTATCACAAACTTAATCGCAAATGGTGGTCAAATGACTGACGACTCAAAAGATGCTCTATCTGAAGCAACTGATAAAATGGGTGAAGTTGATTTCCCAGATGATAACAAAAAGAACTAATGCATAATTAAAAAGCTAATCGAGCATTAATCGATTAGCTTTTTTAGTCCTTCTAATTGTTCGAGAATGTCATCTACATCCTCTACTTTTCTTTCTGTTTTACTTACTGCTTTTTGATTTAATTCTTCTTTTAAGAGCAGTGCATCTTTATTTCTTAAAGAAACTAACTTATTCAACCATCCATCACCATCTTGTTTTTTATGATTTAGTGATTCATAAATGAATTGAATATCTTCCTTCTTTAAGGACGCAAGAATTTCTGGTGCACAATCATGCGTATAGAAGTAATTTAAGAATTTTTGAGCATCGTGCATGTCGCGATTTTTCCATGCCAACTGCAATGCTTTTTCTGTATATTTTCCTGTTTCATCAGATACACATAGGATGGCATATGTTTTTGTCAATAATTCTTCACTACAATCACTTCTATTTTCAATATCTAATAGCCAACGAATGCCTTCTTCATAATGATTCTCTTGAATCATTTCAATAGCTTGTGAATAACAATCTAAAGCAGAACCATTTTCTGCAACATATTCTCTTGCTTCCAAAACGGAATCCAATGAATAATCATCTTTATGATTTAAAATGATACGTGCTTCTGCTAAATTTAAACCTTTTTGATTTTCTTCTAATGCCACATTATGTGCATTATCAAGACCACTTAAATCAAATAACACCACATCATCCGCATCATTACTATCTTCTTTAACTTCTTCAATATTATTTTCTTCTACGATTTCTTCTTGTGGTAATTCTTCAGATGTATTTTCTTCTATAGCACCTTCTAGAAGATTTTCAATTTCATATTCCTCATCTTTTTCTGGCGCATTGCCTAAAAGTTCTTCAATTGAATATTCATCATCATATTGTTCTGGAATATATGCATCGATATCAAAATCAATATCATCATCAATCATCAATGCATTTTCATCAAAACCTACTTCTAAAGCAGGCTCATCATCAACAGAAGGAACCACAAAAGGTTCTTCTTTTTCCGCAACAACTCCACTTTCATTTTCTAAAGCTTTTGCGACACGTAAGAAAAAACTTGTTAAACCAATATGGCGATCAACTCCTCTTCCTTCTTCAAAGATTTTAGAAAGCGTATAAAACACTTCTGGTTTTGTTAGATCTAAATTCTCATCAAAGATTAATTCGTCTAAACTCTTTTTTCCACTTTCTTCCATATAGAATCCCCCACTATATTAACGCTTCAGTAACAACCGGTAATATTTGACCTTTTCTAGATAACATTCCTTCAATTAATTCGTGATTGCCATCTTTATCAACTGGGAATGTTTCCGTGCAACGAGAAGCTTTATCTCCTGCCGCAAAGAATATTGATCCTTTTTCTATTGCGGATGTAAATGCGACAACCAAAAGATCTAAGTCTTTCTTTTTCACTAAAGCTTCCATCTCAGCTTCAATTTCTTCACTTTTTTCATTCATTGCTTTCGCACTTGGTACGATGACTTGTGCAATCATTGTACGTGTATTATTTAGATTATAGAATTTGATATCTTGACGTATCATGTCATGAATACTTTGATTTGCGTTTTCTGTTGTTGCAGTAAACATTTCTTTCGCAAATTCCATATAATCCAAATCCGCAAGTGCTGCTAAGATATTCACAATATCTTTATCTTTTTGTGTTGTAGTTGGAGATTCCAACACCAATGTATCAGATAATACTGCACCAAGTAGTAAACCTGCCAATTCTTTTGGGATTGGTATTTGGTTTTCTCTATACATCGTTGCCACAATTGTTGCAGTAGACCCAACAATTTCGTTTCTAAATGAAACTGGTTGATTTGTCTTAAAGTCATTGATTCTATGGTGATCAATAACTTCTAATATTTGTGCTTTTTCCACTGCTTTTACAGATTGCGCAAATTCGTTATGATCCACAAGAATAATCTTCTTCGCTTTATAATTCAAAATGTGATAACGAGATATATAACCAACAAGTTCATCATTGTCATTCACAATTGGATAACTACGATATCTAGTACGTAATAATTGTTGGCTTGCGTCATCTACCAATATTGAATCCTTTAATGTTAATGGATTCTTTGTCATTACCAAACCTACAGGAGGCGCCAAGAATATATAACGGCTAGTATTCATTGTGCCGTGTCCAGATTTAATAATTGGACAATGGAATTCTTTTGCGGCTTCTATAACATTTGGTTGTACTTCATCACACCAAACCACAATCAATAATCCGGCTCCATTACGAATGAGCTGTTCTTGTGCTTTTGGTTGATTACCTACTATGACAATACGATCTTTGATTTCATATTTATCAATACCTGTTTCTGCTTGCGCTACGATACTTGTTTTACCATTAATATGTGTTTCTGGATCATCATAGATTAATGTTCCATCAATGGATTTCACAATATCAGAAACTGGTGTTTGTCTTAATAATTCAATTTCAGATGCGGTATCGCCTAATCCAATATTTGCTAAATCACTCTTGGAAATCATTCCAATCACATGATTTTCATCATCCACAATCGCAATAGAGTTTCTTTTAATCTCACCCATTTTATGGATAGTCTCTAATACCGTTGTTTCTTTTGTGACTGCATCTGGTGAATCAATGCTAATCTCAGATAATTTCTTTCTAGCATCTTCCAACAACATTGGCTCTTCAAAACCAAAGCGGTCTAATAAATATTTTGTTTCTGTATTCAGTGGCCCCAAACGACAAGGTACTGCTTTATATCCCATTGCCCTCTTAAAAAAAGAATAGGAAATTGCTGATACTACCGAATCAGTATCTGGGTGTTGGTGACCTGTAA
>CACXEN010000052.1 GCA_902766675.1 uncultured Erysipelotrichaceae bacterium | reverse complement strand
GATGGATACCAAATTGATGAAGCACAACGTACAGTCCAAGAAAAAGATGTAGTCATTGAGCTAACAACGAAAGAGTTTGAACTTTTGATGTTGTTTGTGAATAATCGAGGTACAGCATTTACACGTGATGTCATTTTAGAAAGAGTTTGGGAAGAAAATTATTACGGTAGTGATCGTGTCGTTGATGATACATTAAGACGCTTACGTAAAAAAATGCCAAATTTAAGCATTCACACAATCTATGGTTTTGGATATCGGTTAGGTTAATATGAAGCGATTTCGGATGTGGCTAAGAGAGTTAACACTTGCCCAGCAATTGTTGACGATTATTTTCTTATTCGTAATCATCCTGGGGATGTTTATTTTTGTATTTCTTTCTCCATCCATCAATCGATTCTCAGAAGTTGAAATTTTTCGTTTAATACATAATTCTCAATCTTCACTTGTGAGTTATATGGAGAGTAATAAAAATGAGATTCCTACATTTAAAACAGATAATAATGAATCGATACAACATGTTTTATTCAAAAAAGGAGATGGGGAATGCGTTGTTTTAGATGGAAAACAACTACCTGAAGCTTTAATTGAAGATATTAGAAATCATTGTGCTGATGTACATGAAACAACAATATTAGATGTTACTTCCAATGTGCAGGAAAAAGATCCAAAAGGAAATACAATCAATAAGACCTATTTCTATACAGTAAAAGAATTACCAACAGGAAATCATTTAGCTACGATATCAGATGACTCATTTCGCTTAGAATTTAGAGATTCTTTGGTAAGTGGCTTTCTGGGTATGAATATATTATTTATATCTGTTTTATTCGCATTATTAATGCTTTGGGTATCTTCTTTGATTATTCCATTAAGTCAAATTAAGGCATATATCACAAAGTTAAAGAATGATGAACAACCTACACAATTAAATATCAGAAGACATGATGAAATAGGTGAAGTTGCGGATGCCTTACAAGAAATGGAAGCGGAGCTGGCAATACAAAATAGAGAAAAAGAAGAAATGATTCAAAATATTTCCCATGACTTAAAGACACCTGTCGCAACGATTAAATCTTATGGAGAATCTATTAAAGATGGTATTTATCCATATGAGACATTAGAGAAATCAGTTGATGTAATTATTGAGCATGCAAATCGCTTGGAGAAAAAAGTAGAAAGCTTAATCGTGCTCAATAAGATGGGATACTTATTAGATAATGGCGAAGAAGGTAAAACACTACTTATGAATGAAGTCATTGAAAAAGTGTTATTATCACTAAAAGTAATTCGTCCAGAAATAGAATTTATTAAAAAATGGGATGAAGATATTTATTTCCATGGTGAAGAAGAACCATGGCGTATTGTGGTAGAGAATTTGGTAGATAATGCATTACGTTATGCAAAAAGTTTTATCAAAATCACATTACATGAAAATGAAATGTGTGTCATCAATGATGGAGAAAAGATAGAATTAAGTGATTTAGAAGATGTATTTAAACCATATGAAAAAGGAACTGAAGGAAAATTTGGTTTAGGTTTATCTATTGTATATCGTGTTGTGACAACATATAACTATCGTGTTCGTGCTGAAAACTTACAAGATGGTGTATGTTTCAGAATATGGACAGAAGATAAGAAAAAGAGAAAATCAAAGAAAACAAATAAGAAAAACAAAAAACAAGAAGAGAAAGCATAACTTAACGAATGTGGACTTTTCGTGTAAAATATATCCGTTATGAGCGAATTTATCACAATTAATGATTTGAATATTGCATATGAAGAAGCAGGCACTGGGAAAGATGTCGTTCTTTTACATGGGTGGGGCCAAAATAAAGAAATGATGGCAAATATATTCCACCATTTGAAAGATTCATTTCATGTCGTATCACTAGATTTTCCAGGATTTGGAGAAAGTGATGAACCACATGATGTATGGGGTGTCAGTGATTATGAAGCATTTTTACATGAATTCATGACGCAATTACATATCACTAAACCAATTCTCATTGGTCACTCCTTTGGATGTCGTGTTGCGATAAGATATGCAAAAGATCATCCAGATAATGTAAATAAAATGTGTCTGACTGGCGCTGCTGGAATACGTCCAAAGCGTGGTTTAGACTACCATATTAAAACAAAAGCATATAAGGCAGGGAAATGGGTCTTAAAAGCAACTGGTCAAAATAAACGCTTAGAAGAGCTACAAAAGAATGCTGGTTCAGAAGATTATCGCAATGCCTCAGCTGTGATGCGACCTACTTTTGTGAAAGTGGTAAATGATGATATTTCTGACATATTAAAAGATGT
>CACXEN010000051.1 GCA_902766675.1 uncultured Erysipelotrichaceae bacterium | reverse complement strand
CGATTGTATATTTTGCTTTTCTTCCCATAAATAAAATCCCACCTCCGTAGAACTTTACATATTTCATGTGTCTACTTTAGTGGGATCGTATCATTCACCCTCTATTTTTATTCAAATAATTCAGTAGAGAAATATCTTTCTCCTGTATCTGGTAGTATGGTAAATACTGTTTTTCCTTTTCCTAATTTCTTTGCGAGTTTTAATGCAGCACATACATTACTACCACTAGAAATCCCACAGACAATACCTTCTTCTTTTGCTAAAAGTTTTGCTGTCTCAATTGCTTCTGCATCTGAAACAATACATATATCATCATAAATATTTGTATTCAAAATATCTGGAATTAAGCCATCTCCTATACCCATTTGGATATGTGTACCTATTTCCTTACCAGATAGAATTGCCGCATTTTCAGGCTCTACTGCCCATATTTCAATATCTGGAAATTTTTCTTTTAATACTTCACCAACACCTGTAATCGTACCACCAGTACCAATACCACTTGTAAAACCATCTATATTACAATCAATATCATCTAATATTTCTTGCGCAGTATGATTCCGATGTGCATTTGTATTATTTATATTTTTAAATTGATGTGGCACAAATACATGTTCATTTTCTTTTTGCAAAGTTAGTGCTGTTTGTAAGCATTCCTCTATACATTTACCAATATCTCCATCATCATGAATTAATCTAATTTCAGCACCCAAATGTTTTACAAGTTTTCTTCTTTCTTCACTGACAGAATCTGGCATCACAATTATTGTACGATACCCTTTTACAGCACCAACCAAGGCAATACCAATACCTTGATTACCACTTGTTGGTTCCACTAGAATTGAATTTTTATCTAGTAACCCTTCCTTTTCAGCATTTTCTATCATATTTAGCGCTGTACGTGTTTTAATTGAACCACCGATATTAACACCTTCAAATTTCACAATAACATCAGCGCTATCTTCATCAACCAATTTATTCAATTTAATCAATGGTGTATGCCCTACTGCATCTAAAATATTCTGGTATACCATACTACTATCTCCTATTTTTTATTTTCTAACAATTATACAACTCATTTTTTATATTTAGTAATCTTTTTTGACGAGATGCAGAATATATTTGATAATAATATTAACAATATGGATATTTTAGAATTCTATAAAAATAAAAAAGTATTAATTACAGGACATACTGGTTTTAAAGGAGCTTGGCTCTCTGAGATTTTATTATTGGCTAAAGCTGATGTTGTAGGATATGCATTATCCCCAGAAGACCCTTCCCTTTTTCAAATCAATGGATTAGATAAGCGAATGAAAAGTTATTTCGCAGATATCCGCGACTATGATTCATTAAGACAAGTTTTCATTCAAGAACAACCAGAAATAGTATTTCATATGGCTGCACAACCACTCGTGAAAGATGGTTATTTAGAACCAAAAATGACCTATGAAACAAATATCAATGGAACATTAAATGTATTAGAATGCATGCGTTCTACATCTAGTGTTAAATCTTTTTTAAATATCACAACAGATAAAGTATATAAAAGTAGTCAAATGCCACATGAAGAAAGCGATATGCTAGATGGATTTGATCCATATTCTAATTCAAAGTCATGTAGTGAATTGATTACACAAACTTATGCACGTTGCTATTTCAAAGATTCTAAATGTGCAATTAGCACTGCAAGATCAGGAAATGTGATCGGTGGTGGTGATTTTAATAAATATCGTTTACTGTCTGATTGTATGCGAGCAGTGATTGATGATAAAGAAATGGTATTACATAATCCTGATTATATTCGTCCTTATTATCATGTATTAGACGCATTAAAAGGCTATATGACAATTGCGATGATGCAATATATAGACCATACATTTACAGGTAGCTATAATCTAGGCCCTACTAATACAAATGCAATTTCTAACCAAGAGATTATCACTTTATTCAAAAATAAATTAGAAAAAGATTATAACTATTCTTTTTCCTATATCATACAAAATGATTCTTCAACGATCGAAGATACTCAATTATTATTAAACACAAATAAAATCCAAGATCTTCTTCACTGGCATCCAACTTTAAGTATTGAAGATGCCATAGGTGAAGTTGCGACTTGGACTTACTTATATAAAAACCAAATGGATACCAAATCTCATATCCAAGATATGATTCATAAAGTATTTCATGATGAATAATCCATTTCAACAATGTGTCCAATATGAAAAGGAGATAGGAAGCATCCTATCTCCTTTTGATTATAACTAGATGACTATTTAAGCACGATTTTGCTCTTCTTCTTTTCGTAAATAACGATATACAAGGAAGGCAACGAGTGCAAAGAAGTTAAATAGTGCGCCATATAGTGGAACATTTGTTTGATCCGCTGTATTTGGAGTACCACTCTTATCATTTGATGGTGATGTTACATCACTCTTATCTTCTGTTATTTTCTCCCATTGTGCTTACCACTATTTTTTTTGATAATGTCAACTGATTATCACTTTTTTTGATTAAATATTATTATTTCCAACTTCTTACATTTCCTTTCAAAAAAAGATGTACATTTTTTCATTTGTACACCTTTATCTAATCCATTTGGCAGATTGTAGAATATCTGACCAAGTCTTTTTATTTTCACTATTAAGCGTCTTTCTAGAATAATAATGGAAGTAATAGATTTCTTTTCCATGCTTTACAACATATGATTCAGCCACCATATCAATATTTGAGGCAATATATGTATAACGAATGCCTCTCATCACTTCACCATCTAGGCTCATTTCTAAATCATTTTCTTTCGTATAGCTAAATGGTTGCATACCATTTCTTATATTTTTTTCTAATCCTTTTGATAGATCATTGATATTTAATACTGTTTTCGCAAACAAACCAATTTTTCTCCAACCTATAGATATTAGAATATGTTTTTCTTTATTCTCTAGACAATATCCTTCTCCATCAGCCAAAAAATTCATCTGTTTACGTTTTTCTTCATCCATTATTGAAAGAGTATCTGGAAATTGTATTTCTATTTTGTTGTTTACTATCATATTTACTTCTCTTATTTATTCTACTTCTTATATTAGTATTTATTGTTGCATTCTTCTATATAAAGCCATTTCAACTACAATATTGATACAAATAAATACCAATAGACATATACCAAATAAGATATATCTACCTTCAACAAGTAAAGGATATGGTGCTAAAGGTCCTAGTGCTATCGCATTGTATAACATTGATAATAGAAATAAGCTAATCGCTGGCAAAGAAAACATCCAAAAGCGATATACTGCTTTATCGTCACTTAAATTGCTTATAGCTGCATACACCATTACAATAGATCCAATCATCCAAATAAAACCATTCATGATTGCGAATGCATTTTGGTACTCATACCAAATTGCACAAGATGTAATATATCCAATCCATACAAATGCAGTTGCTAATAATGCCAACGAATTCCCAATACTTCCATTTTTCTTTGTTTCATCTAAAGGTGGTTCTATCCCTTTTAATAAATAATCTGTAGTTACCCCAAAGAAGTCACTCATCAAAACAATATTCTCTAATTCAGGTGTACTTTGTTCAGACTCCCATTTACTTATAGCTTGTCTACTAACACCCAATTTATCTGCTAGTGCTTCTTGAGATATTCCTTTACGCTTTCTTAATTCTAATATCCTATCTGCAAGTTTCATTTCTTTACCTCCTATGGCGACTATATCTTACCTTTTCAAT
>CACXEN010000050.1 GCA_902766675.1 uncultured Erysipelotrichaceae bacterium | reverse complement strand
TACTTCTCTTACAACAACATCATCTTTTTTATATCTACCATTTTCTACAAGTGGTACTAGTAGTGGACATGCTAAAGAGAATACTTCAACATCATCATATGCCTTCATCATCTTTTCATAAGAACCAGATGCTACTGTAGCTACTGTAGCCATTACACCAATTCTTTTATTTTTTGATATGTCACATGCTTCCTTGCTTGCAGGATCAATAACTCCAAAGATTGGTATATCATAATTCTCTTCTAACATACTTCTTGCGACAGAATCAGCAGTATTACATGCAATTACGACTGCTTTTACATTATGTTTTAATAAGAATTCAATATCATTTTTCGCAAATGCTTTAATTTGTTCGTCTGATTTTGTGCCATATGGAACATTTGCAGTATCACCAAAATAAATGATTTTCTCGTTTGGTAAACGTTGCATCATTTCTTTTAATACTGTTAAACCTCCTACACCGGAGTCAAATACGCCTATATAATCATTTCTATTACTCATAATTCTTCCACTATCCTTTTAAAGTCATTTCCACGCTCTTCAAAATTTTTATATTGATCGAAAGAAGAAGTCGTTGGTGATAATAATACAATATCTCCACTTTCTGCTATTTGATTCGCATAATCAATTGCGTCTTTTAATGTTTGAACAACAGATTTTTGGTTTCCTACCAAATCATCTGCGATTCTATCTCCTGCATCCCCAAAACCAATGACTTTTTTTACACATCTTAAATATGGAATCACATCTTCCATACTTAATCCTTTTTCAAAGCCACCTACTAAAAGAATGACATTTTTATCAAAGGATTTTAAAGCAGTGATTGTTGCATCGGTATTGGTTGCTTTTGAGTCATTATAATATTTCACACCATTTACTTCTCTTACAAATTCAATGCGGTGAGCAACGCCTTTAAAGTTATATACAACATCTTGTATATCTTCTTTACTTACCCCAGCGAAATAACATGCATATGCCGCAATTAAAATGTTTTGAATATTATGTAAGCCTGGTAGTGTGACTTTTGTAATATCTAAAATCTCATTTCCTTCAATAAAAATATGATTCTTTTTATAATATGCATCTGCATTCTCATTACCTAAAGAGAATCTCTTCACTGTACATGTTGGTGGATATTTCTTTGTATATTCTTTAACAATTTCATCATCGCTATTTAGAAGGAATACATCATTTCCAGACATATTCTTATATATTCTTGTCTTGGATTGATAATATGCGTCTAAACCACCCATAAAATCAATATGATCCGGTGTCATATTGATGATTGTTGCGACATCTGGATGAAATGTATCGATATCTACCAATTGTCCATTACTGAGCTCTAACGCAATATAATGGCCTTCATTTTCATCTAATCGATTCTCTAATACTAATTCTGATAATGGTACACCAATATTTCCTGCCACATGGGCCATATTTCCATATGCTTTTTCCAATATTTGATATACCAATGTTGTCGTTGTAGTTTTCCCGTTTGTGCCTGTTATCGCAATATAGTGTTGTGGTTTTGCGATTTGATATGCAAGTTCTACTTCTGTAATCACTGGAATATTTCTTTCTTTTAAATCTAGAATGAAATCTTTTGTTGGTGATACACCTGGGTTTTTAATCACAATATCAAAATCACGCGCAAAAACTTCTGGGCTTTGCGCACATACTTCAACACCCATTTCTTCTAATACTTCTTTATTGTCAATGGCCTTTTCTTCCACAAGTGTAATGTTTCTTGCGCCAACGTGTCGTAATAAACGTATCGCTGCCATTCCACTTCTAGCTAAGCCAATGATTAATATTTTCTTATCTTGCCAATCCATAATTCTTCTTTTCTAAAACTAAGCATCTAAATCTTCTATATATGTACCATCTTGTTTTTCATGTTCTTCAATAATCGTACGAATTTGATCAACAATTACTTGTACATCTAATTCTGCTTTATCACTTAAATCTTGCACTGTCGCCTTTTTCAACAACATTTTTCCAATTGGAGAGTGAATGATTTTAAAACGATCATCGATTTTAATCGCTTCTTCTTCTAAGTATGGATATGCTGCTAATAGATCTTTTAGTTTTGTATTTCCATCTATAATCATAATTTTTCCCCTAACCTTTACTATTTTATCGCAAAACATACGCATTTCATAGTTAGGCTTTGCTACAATATGAGATATGAAACAAAACATATACAATGATATTTCCATTTATGAAACGACTTATGCAGATGGAAATCAAATACGTATTTATGAAATTGATGGTGGATGGCATTCTGCTACATATATCAAAAAAGAATTACGCAATGAACTCATCTTTGAATATATGAAAATCGCATCCAGAGTTTTTTCTATACAAAATATTCAATCAATGTGCATGATTGGTGGTGGCACATATTCCTTTGCGAAATATGCCATTTCTCATTATCCAAATCTATTACTAGATGTTTGTGAAATTGATGAAATGAGCATCCAGGTTGCGAAAGATTATTTCTATTTAGATGAATTACAAGATGATAATCGATTAACAGTATTTATTGAAGATGGACGTGATTATTTAGAAAATTGTCATACAACATATGATTGTATTTTTAATGATGCATTTGTTGGAATTGATCCTGTATTAAAATTACTCACAAAGGAATTTGTGGAAGTTATTCATTTGCGTCTTAATAAAAATGGTATCTATGTCGCAAATCTTCCTGGTCTTGTGGATATCAAAAAATCCAAGCTATTATTGAATGCGATTAAAACATTACAAACTGCTTTCCAATATGTCTATCTCATTAGTGCTCGTAGTGAATATTCTGGTAATCGTAATTCTAATTATGTTGTATTCGCTAGTGATATGGCTTTATCTTTTCCAGATGCATTATCTTTTGATATACAAAAAGCAAATATCTTATTAGATTCTTCCATTTAATTATGGTTGATGACTTTCTATAAACCATTTATCTTTCTCATAAAAGATATAGCGTTGTTCTCCTTTTATCATGCAAGAATAGCGCATCCCACAACCACCTACTTGTGAAGCTCTTCTTTGTTTATCAAATATCTTATCTATTTTATATTTTTTATCATTATCCCAAATAATATATAAAGGAATGATTTCCCCATTTTTTCTATGTTTGGCAATAACTTCAATGTATCGTTTATAAAACTTCATTACAATTGCATACTCCTTCCTTGGAAGTATCCAACTGGATGAATTGTATGATCATCTTTTGCGTTAAATTCTGTTAAATCAGGATCAACTAATGTACAAGCACGACGTACAGCATAAAAGCCATAATGCTCACGTATTTTATCCATCGCAATATCTATTTGTCGTTTCTTTTCTTCTTTTTCTTCATCCACAAAGATATTTAATTGTCTGCCTCTTTTTTCTGAAGCTAAACCACTAACGCTGACGCCTACTGCCCTTAATGGATTTTCAAAAGTATAATTCTCTTCTAATAATCGTAAAGCTTCTTTGCATATTACTTCGCTTACATTTGTCTTACAATCAATTTTTCTTTGGCATCCAAACCAATTTAAGCCAGCTGTACGAGCACTAATATGAATAACATCTCCTTTCATTCCATGATCTTTTAATCTAGAAGCGACTGATTCACAAAGCATATAATATACCGGTGTTACTTCTTCTAAGGAATATACATCATGTACCATCGTCATAGAATTACCTACTGACTTAACTGGTTGTACATATGCACAATTCGTTACTGGACTTGTATCATTTCCATTTGCGAAAAT
>CACXEN010000049.1 GCA_902766675.1 uncultured Erysipelotrichaceae bacterium | reverse complement strand
CATTAGGTATGGGTGTGGCTGTAATATTTGTGTTGGTGCTATCGAATATATTCGTATCATTAGTTAGAAATATTACACCAGAAGATATTCATATTCCTGTATATATCGTTATCATTGCAACATTAGTTACAATCGTAAAGATGATTATTCAAGCTTTTACACCTAGTCTATATACAGCATTAGGCGCATTCATTGACTTAATTGTTGTAAACTGTATTATTCTTGGAAGAGCTGAAGCATTTGCGTCTATGAATCCTGTAGGTGCATCCGCAAAAGATGGATTTATGATGGGATTGAGTTATACATTATCTATTACAGTAATGTCATTGATTAGACAACTATTGGGTACAGGATGTTTATCACTTTCTAACCCAATGACAAATGCGACAATATTTGATATTCGAATTATCCCACAAGGATATGAAATTCCTTTATTTACTGGACAAACAGGTGCATTCTTAACATTTGCATGCTTAGCAGCTGCAGTTGTGGCATATAAGAATCACTTAGAAAACAAGGAAGGAGGCGCAAAATAATGAATTTATTTACAATGTTTATTAGCGCAATGTTGATTAACAACATTATCCTGACAAAGTTCTTAGGCTTATGCCCATTCATGGGTGTTAGTACAAAAGTTGGTCCAGCATTGGGCATGGGAGCAGCAGTTCTATTTGTTATTACGGGAGCTTCAATCTTCTCTTGGTTACTATATACATATGTATTAGTTCCAATGGGTTTAGAATATATGGAATTAATTTGTTTCATTCTATTGATTGCAGCATTCGTACAATTTACAGAGATGTTTATTAAAAAGAAATCTCCTAAGTTGTATCAACAATTAGGAATCTACTTACCACTTATCACAACGAACTGTGCAGTATTATATGTAGCACAAGATAATATCACACAAGGATACAACCTAATTGAAACAATTGTGAATTCTATTGGTGTATCAGCTGGATTTATGCTTATGTTATTTATCTTCTCCACAATTCGTGAAAGATTACGTGGTAATGATGTACCAAAAGCATTCCAAGGTAACCCAATCGCATTCATTATCGCTGCGATCATGGCAGTTGCCTTCTCCTCGCTAGCGGGGTTAGTGTAATATGCAATCGATTATTGGAGTATTAATTCTATTGGCACTATTTATCGCAAATGTATATTTGTATAGAGCTAATAAGAATACACCACTCCCAGAGGGTTGCGAAAACTTAAAACCAGATTGTGCAGCATGTGGTATTGCACATTGCGCAATCCGTGATCAAAAAGGAAGCGAGGGATAATATGCAAATAGTAGTAAGTGCAGTCGTATTAATGTTAGTATTAGGCGGTGTCATTGGTTTATTACTAGGCATTGCCGGAGATAAGCTATATGTCAAACAAGATACACGTGTAGAAGATGTGTTGGCAATGCTACCAGGATATAACTGTGGTGGTTGTGGTAATCCAGGTTGTGTTGGTATGGCTGAAAAGCTTGTCCATAATGAAATAGGCATTGATGCTTGTAGACCATGTAAAGCAGATATGAAAGAAGCAATTCAAAAATATCTGGATGAGCATGCAGACTAAAGATTCTATGAAAATAGAATCTTTTTTTTCGGGTTATTAAAGTTTTCATTTATACGATATTAAAGGAGCACAGACATGAAAAAAGAATTATTGGTAAAAACTAGCGCAATCATCACTGGTTTAATTTTACTTTTGGGAATGAATGGTGTTCTGTTTTCATTGTTCGTAAATGAAAAATTAGATTTAACGCAAACATATATCGCATCGAAAGATATTGCACCAAGAAGTGAAATCAAAGAAAGTGACTTGTTGGAAATCAAGATTCCAAAAGATTATTTAATGGATTATGCATACACAAATAAAAATGACATTGTCGGAAAGTATACTGAAATACAAGGCATGATACCAGCAGGTAGTGTCTTCTATAAAAATATGTTGTTTGATAAAGAAGATATTCCAGATCAAGCAAGTATCCAATTAAAAAATGGACAGACAGCCTATGCATTAGAAATTGATTTATCTAAATTAGGAAGTATTCTAGTAGGAAATCGAATTGATATATATGTGACGATAAAAGATTCAGAGAAAACAATTTCTGGATATCTCATTCGAAATGCGAGAGTGATTGCGATGAAAGATCATAATGGAATATCTTTGCAAGATGAAAATAGTACGAAGATCCCATATTATGTTGAAATTGCGATATCGTATGATCAAATTCCATATTTAACAGCTGCCGAAACAAATGGAGAAATACGTTTGTTTATGGCAAGTAATCAAAGTGATATCCAAGCAGAAGCACAATTAGATCAAACAAGTGATATTTATACATATTTCACTAAGAATAATAAGGAAGAAAAGAGTAAAGATAATTGAAGAAGAAAATATGATGACTTGTATAATATAGATATGATTATTAACACAGGAAGTAGAACAGATATTCCAGCATTCTATAGCGATTGGTTTTTAAATCGAATCAAAGAAGGCTATGTATTAGTAAGAAATCCATATTATCCAAAACAAGTATATAAATATCAATTAACACCAGATGTAGTAGATATTATTGCATTTACATCCAAAAATCCTACACCTATGGTTTCTAGATTGGATGAACTCAAACAATTTAGACTCTTTTGGCATATCACAGTTACACCATATGGTAATGACATAGAACCAAATGTTATAGACAAACAAGAAGTATTAAATTCTGTAATAGAGTTATCAAAAGCATTAGGTAAAAAGTGTGTCACTTTAAGATATGATCCAATCTTTATTACTGATAAATATTCTATTGCATATCATTTGCATGCATTTGAAGAAATCGCAAAGAAGTTAGATGGGTATGTAGAGAGTGTTGTGATTAGTTTTATAGATTTATATGAAAAAACAAAAAAGAACTTTCCAGAAGTAGAAGAAGTTCGTTTTTCTGACCAAATAAAAATATGTAGAGAAATGAAAAAGATTGCGGATAAACATCATATGGTTATTCGTACTTGTTTAGAAAGTGAAGCTTTAAAAGAAGTAGGAATGGATGTAAAAGGATGTATGACAAAAGAAATCTTAGAAGATGCTTTTCAATTACAGTTAAATACTTCCTCCATAAAACCTGCAAGAGAAGGATGCTCGTGTTTATTACAAGGTGATATTGGGGAATATAATACATGTATGCATTTATGCAAATATTGTTATGCAAATTATGATAAAAGCATTGTGATAGAAAATCACAAAAAACATCATCCAGATAGTCCCATGTTAATTGGTGATTTAAAGGAAGATGATATTGTGATAGAAATGAAACAGAAATCATTTATCGATCCACAACTACAATTTGATCTATAAAAACAGGGAATCCTGTTTTTTTAAGCTTTTTTTTTGACTTTTATTAAGAAATAATGGAACTACTTGCATTAAATGTAAACAGATAGTACACTTAGTACAGATAATACAGATTGGAGGAGGTACATGTTCTTATTAAATCTTCAAAGTAAAGTACCGATTTATGAACAGATACAATCTCAAATCTTGCGATTTGTGGAAGCAGGTATATTGCAGTCGGGGGACCGTTTACCTTCGGTTAGGCAATTGGCGCAAGATAATGGGATAAATCCGAATACGGTAGCGAAAGCATACGCAGAGTTAGAGAAGAGGGGTTATGTCTATAACTTACCGAAAAAGGGAGTATATATTAAAGAAATAGACAAAAACAATTCAAGAGCTAGCCAAATACAGGTAATATTACAACCTCTGAAAGATAGTGGTTTCACAAAAGAAGAGATATGTGAAGTGGTAGATAGTCTCTTCAAGGAGGATGAATGATGTTAGAAATTAATAACTTATATAAACAATTCAAAGATAAAGAAGTATTAAAAGATCTAAATCTAACCGTAAGTGGTGGTTCTATTTTTGGATTGGTTGGTATTAATGGTGCAGGTAAGTCTACATTATTACGACTCATCGCTGGTGTATATGAACCAGATGGTGGTGCAGTAATACTAGATGGAGTTAATACATTTAAAGATGAAGGTATTAGAAAAAAGATAGCGTTTGTTTCAGATGAACAATATTATCCAGTAGGAAGTACAATTGATTCTTTAAAACTAATGTATAAAACAATCTATGACTTCAATGAAGAAGCATACCAAAAATACTTACAAATGTTTGACTTACAACCAAAGATGACAATCACAAATCTTTCAAAAGGTATGAAGAGAAGAGTTTCATTACTCTTTGCATTATCTATTAACGCAAAACTCATTCTTTTAGATGAAGCTTATGATGGTTTAGAACCTCTTGCTAGATTACGTTTCAAACAAGCTCTTGCAGAACTAATTGAAGAAGAAAATGTGTCAGTCATTATTTCTTCTCATAATTTAAAAGAATTAGAAGATATTTGTGATAGTTTCGGAATATTAGAAGATGGAAAAATTGTGTCATATGGTGACTTATTAGAATCTAAAGATATGATTCATAAGTATCAATTAGCATTCCATCAAGAACTCACAAGAGATGACTTCAAAGATCTTGATTTATTACATTTCGAAAACGAAGGACGTGTATATCAATTGGTGATTCGTGGAAAAGAAGCAGAAGTAACAGAAAAGCTACAGGCGATGAATCCTGCGCTGCTTGATGTTTTACAGGTGAACTTTGAAGAATTATTCATCTACGAACTAGAAAGTAGAGGCAATGGATATGAAAAATAAATTCTTTGAGTATTTATTGAAGAATCGAAGTATTGCAATCGTATTCTTTGGAGTACTATATATTGCGCTATCATTCACACCATTTATTGGTAGTCATAGTACAACAGTGATTCGAGATAATCTAACATCCATGTTTTTTATCGCAATGCTGATGTCCACTTTATTAGCCTTTGCATTACCAGTTATTTTATTCTCTTATGTACATTCAAAGAGAAGTGTAGATTTATATTTTGCATTACCAGTAAGTAGAAGTAAGCAACTCACAACAAATATATGCTTTGCGTTTATCATCGCATTTGGATATTTCTTAATCACAACTTTAATAGGATATATCTTATTTGGTTTATCTTATATTAACTTCTTACAATTTGCTGTGTTACAAGGGTATATCGCAATATATTTATTAACACTTATCATATTCAATACATTATTTTTCTTAGTTGCCAACAATGTATTTGATGGAATTGTGATGATTGCGGCGTATTGCTTTATTCCAATTCTCTTATATATGACTGCAATTTCATTTGTGGATACTATGGTAGCTGGATTAGAGATGATTGAATTTGGTGATTCTTTAGCAGCATTTGCGTCTCCAATTTATATGGGTTTCTCAACATTTATTAAACTTGTATCTAGAATGGTTACCCATGAAACAAATAAGATCAATGTGTTGTATATTATTGTGCCAATTATCTTAGCAATCCTTGGTAGTTATGGATTATACAGACATTTTGTATTAAGAAAAACAGAACGTGCTGAACAAGTATCTGATGAATTGTTCGCATATCCAATTGTGATTCATACATATGCAATATTAGTCTTATTGATGCTTGGATTTAATACAGTTCGCTTTGGAATGGGATTTACCTTACCGCTATATTTAGTTCTATTATTCATTTATATCGTTGCGACGTTTGTATACCGTAGAAAGATTCAAGTGAATTGGAAGAATCTAGCATTCTTTGGAATTGGCATGGCTTTGTCACTTGTCATCGCAAATGGTGCATGGCTTACAGAAGGATTTGGTGTATCAAGAAACTATCCATTGGATGGTAAAAAATATCTAATATACAGCGGATTAGTAAATGGATATGGAAGCGAAATAGGTGGAGTGAATATCTCTTATACAGTCGAAATACCTATAGATAAAAAGGATGAATATAAAGAGATCATAGATTTTTTTGAAGAAAAAAGACAAAAGGCAATTACGAAGTATTACGATACAAATAAGGCTTCAACATATGTTTCAGATTCCACTTACTATGGAGAGTTGTTAGTAGAATTAACAGATACTCCGAATTCTTATGATCCAAAAAGAAAAACATATTATTACACTTATGCGGAATCATTAACAATAAATGAAATGAAATTAATTGATAAATATGGAGAAGTCAATGTGTCAGGTGAAAAGACTGACTATGAAGAGGTTCCATTGGAAGAGTATTTAGAAGAAGAGGGGAAGTAGTATGTATCCAATCTTAAATAATGATTTAATGACAGTCTCATATAATGGGAAAAGCAATCGATTAACACCAAAGGAATTTGGTATTCTAGAATTCTTAATGCAAAACCCAAACAAAACATTTTCACCAGAAGAGATTTATGAAAATGTTTGGGAGGAAAAACCATTTGCCTGCCAACCAATTATTGCGGTGCATTTAAGACATGTAAGAGAAAAGTTGGAGGATGATCCATCTAAACCAAAGTTAATTAAATCCCTTTGGGGTAGAGGCTATCGATTTGTACAAAGTTAAACACTCTAGAAAAGAGTGTTTTTCTTTGGTATATTAGGTAAATGGAAAATCTAAGTATAACTACCATCATGCAACATGATGGAGAAGTAAAACTAAAAGATAAATTAGCAATTGTATTCCAATTGAGTATACCAGCTATTCTTGCGCAAATTTCTGAAATTATCATGGAGTATATAGATGCAGGAATGGTTGGATCATTAGGCGCTGAAGCCAGTGCATCAATCGGTTTGGTAGCATCTAGTACATGGTTATTTGGAGGACTTCTTTCTGCATGCGTATCGGGATTCTCTGTTCAAGTAGCGCATGCAACAGGTGCAAATAATATCTCAGAAGCTAAGCATATTTTTAGACAAGCAATTGTGACATGTTTTATATATGGTTTGATATTTACAGTGATTGGTGTTGTATTATCGAATTATTTACCAATTTGGTTAGGCGCAGAACAATCTTTGTGGAATGATGCGACACTATATTTTAAATATTTTAGTGTATTTATTATCGTACGTCAGTTTAATATTTTATCTGCACAAATGTTGCAATGTACTGGTGATATGAAAACACCATCATTATTCCTAACATTAAGTTGTATACTTGATGTCATATTCAATTTCTTCTTTATATTTCCATCAAGAGATATCACAGTATTGCATCACACATTCCATGTCTTTGGATTTGGTATGGGAGTTTTAGGTGCACAAATTGGTACATCTTTATCTATTCTTGTGGCTGGACTTGGAGGCTTCTATTTCGCAACGATAAAGAATCCAACTTTGAAATTAACAGATGAAAAAGGTAGTTGGATGCCAAAAAAAGAAACACTACAAAAAGCATTCCGTATAGGTGGACCTTTAGCACTCCAACAAAGTGGTTTATCATTAGCACAAATTGTCGCAACTAGAATTGTGGCACCATTAGGCACAATCGCCATCGCCGCGAATTCTTTTGCGGTAACTGTAGAATCGATTTGTTATATGCCAGGGTTTGGTATTTCTAGTGCAGCTACGACATTAGTTGGACAATCCTTTGGCGCAAGAAAAAAAGATCTTGCGAAATCCTTTGCCTGGATTGCGACAAGTTTGGGTATGTTTGTGATGGCAAGTGTGGGTATGATTATGTTTTTCTTTAGCCCATATATTTTTCAATTATTAACACCTGTCAAAGAAGTTCAAGAATTAGGTGTAGAAGTAATTCGTGTACAGTTATTAGTTGAAGCACTCTTTGCGGCTGCTATTGTTGTATTAGGTTGTCTTAGAGGAGCAGGCGATACACTAATACCAGGTATTATTAATATTTGTTGTATGTGGTTTATTCGCTTAACACTTGCGGCTTTTTTAGCACCACGTATTGGACTAATTGGTGTATGGATCGCAATGGCAATTGATAATAGTGTTGCAGGAATATTAATGTTAATTCGATTATATAGGGGAAAATGGCTAGAAAGACTGAATTGATTTTCAATACATGCAAAAGTAAAATAAATGTATAAAGAGGTTTAAAGGAGATAATTTTATGAAGACCTATATCGGTATTGATTTAGGTGGTACAAATGTTCGAATCGCTAAAGTATCGGAAGATGGCGAGGTTTTAGAACAAGTCAAAGGACCATCTTATGGCCAAGAAGGGCCAGAAAAAGTAATGGCTAATATTAAGGAGTTATTACATTCCATTCCTAATTGGCAAGAAGCTTCAGGTATTGGTGTTGGTGTGCCAGGACCAGTTGACACAAAAGCTGGTGCGATGATGTTATCAACGAACTTACCTGGATTTACAGGATATCCTTTCGCAAAAGAATTGACAGAAGAATTTGGGATACCTACATTCTTGGATAATGATGCCAATGTTGCAGGTCTTGCAGAAGCACTTGTTGGTGCAGGAAAAGGATTAAAAACTGTATTCTATGTCACGATTTCAACTGGTATTGGTGGTGTCTTAGTAGAAGATGGAAAAACCGTTTCTGGTAAACATGGCTTCGGTGGTGAAATCGCAAATATTATCATCGATAGAAATAGAGAAAAGATATCATATTTAAATGCAGGTGCAGTAGAAGTAGAAGCTAGTGGAACTGCACTTGTAAGAAAAGCACGTGCAATCTTCGGAGAAGATATTGAGCACGGTGGTCAAGTATTTGAATTGGCTAGACAAGGTGATGAAAAAGCGAAAGAAGTCATTGATGGAATCCAAAAAGATTTAGGTCAAATGTTTGCGACAATTGCATGTATTTGTGATCCAGATATGTTTGTGATTGGTGGTGGTATGATGAAATCTGCAGATGTATTACTACCAGGAGTGATTGAACATTTCAAATCCATGTCACATGAAGCATTATGGGATACACCATTTGTGGTAGCTGAATTAGAAGAGCCAGGTATTATTGGAGCCGCAATGGTCCCAAAAAGCCAAGGTTGTTAATAAGAAAGTGCGAAAGCACTTTTTCTTTATGATAGAATGTATGCATGCAGATTTTTTTCATTATAGTATTAATATTATTTATGATATATGTCATCGTAGGGTGGCCAAGAGTAATTGATATCAGAAGGGACACATTTACATCTGACAAAATAAAAAAACATATGCGTTTTGTGGTAATCTCAGATTTACACGCAAATATGTTTGGAGAAAACCAAAAAAGAATTCTAGATATCGTAGATAAAGAAAAACCAGACTTCATTGTATTACCTGGAGATATTTTAGAAAATGACGATCGTATACCAAATAGTTATGTCTTTTTTGAAGTATTTAAAAAGTATCCAATGTATATGTCATTAGGAAATCATGAATATTATATTGAAACGATTCGTGATGAAATAAAAAAAGTAAAAGAAGCTGGAGTACATCTTTTAGATAATGAAGAAATAGTTATCGATGGTGGTGTACAAATTATTGGTCTTTCTGATATAGGAGATAAGGTGGAAGATGAAGAGAAGTCTTCAAAGTTAATCGATCAATTGATAAAAAAAGAGAATTATACAATTCTTCTATCTCATCGCCCACATTACACAAGCTTATATCAAAAATGTGATGTTGATTTAATCATTAGTGGTCATGCCCATGGTGGTCAGTGGCGCCTACCAAATCGAAAGGGTGGCTTCTTCTCACCAGATCAATATTTATTCCCGAAATATACAGATGGTTTACATGATATGCATGGATCAAAGTTATATATTTCACGTGGCTTAGCATCTGGTAGATGGTATTTACCACGTCTGTTCAATAATCCTGAAATTGGAGTTGTTGATTTAGAACCAGCTAAGAAATAAAAAAAAGCGCGTGATGAGAATCGAACTCACGTATTCAGCTTGGAAGGCTGACGTTCTACCATTGAACTACACGCGCATTTAAAGTG